>JABDBG010000024.1 GCA_013288745.1 Bacteroidota bacterium | reverse complement strand
CTGCGCCTGCATCTCATATTGTTGTTTGTAGCGGCGAGTTACAAAATCCGTCCGATGTATTAACAGCTACGCAGATCAAAAGATTAGATGAAGCAAGAAAGAGTGATAAAACTGTTTCTATAAGATCAGAAGATGAAGTGACTGATCCTTCATCAAGACCCAAAGCCACTACACTTACCTGGCATTATAAAATGAATAATGCAAGAGATGTGTCATGGGCTTCTTCCAAAGCTTTTGTTTGGGATGCAGCAAGAATTAATTTACCAAGTGGTAAACAAGCGCTTGCCATGAGTGTGTATCCTGCAGAAGAAGCAGGGCCAGATAAATGGGGCAGGTCTACTGAATTTATAAAAGGAAGTATTGAAAATTATAGCAAACGCTGGTATGAATATCCTTACCCTGTTGCAACAAATGTCGCGTGCAATATTAATGGAATGGAATACCCCGGTATAGTTTTTTGTAATACACAATTTGAAGCAGATGTTTTATTTGAAGTGGCAGATCATGAATTCGGACATACCTGGTTCCCAATGATCGTGGGTAGTAACGAACGTAAATATGGATGGATGGATGAAGGGTTTAATACTTTCATTAATTCTTTATCCGCCATAGACTTTAACCATGGAGAATTTTACCATAAACCTAAGAACATGGAACAATTTGCTCCTTATATATTCAGCCCTACTAGTGAACCAATAATGACAAGTCCCGACGCGATGAAAGAAAAGAATATATCTGTAGCATTATATTATAAACCTGCGTTGGCGTTGGAATTATTACGGGATCAGGTATTAGGACCGGATATGTTTGATTATGCCTTCAGAACATATATTCAGCGCTGGGCATATAAGCATCCTACGCCATGGGATTTTTTCAGAACAATGGAAAATGTAGCGGGTGAAGATCTAGGTTGGTTTTGGAAAGAATGGTTCTTGGAAAATTATAAATTAGATCAGGCAATAATGGAAGTGAAGTATGAACATGGTGATGCGCAGGATGGCGCTATTGTTACTATTGCTAACCTCGATAAAATGGCAATGCCGGTATTGATCGCTTATGAAACAAAATCGGGTACCAAGGGAACAGTAAAATTACCTGTTGAGGTATGGAATAATACATCAGTTTGGGATGTAAAATTACCTACTACGGAAGAGTTAAAAACTGTTGTTATTGATCCGGATAAGATATTTCCTGATATGAATTTCTCTAATAATAGCTGGAAAGCTAAATAAACAACCGTTCAAGTAATAAAATGCCTTCCTGAACCGGATGGCATTTTTTTTATTTGTAGCTGATGGGTTTAATAATAGATTTTATAATGTTTCATATTAATTCATTCAATTTATTCATTTAATAAAGATTTATTAGATATTTCCTGTATTTTTATTAAAATTTTACAATAATCGCTGAATATATTTATATACTAATTTAATATATGTATAGTATTTAATGAGCATAAATCCCTTTATATTATCAAATCACAGATGGAAAAGCAATAAATATTTAATTATTGCATTGATTATAAGCTCAATATCAATAATAGGGTATACACTTTACATTTTCAAAGGCACAGCACTATCGATAAGCTTACTCTTGCCAATACTATGTATTTCGATATTATTTTATATATTGTTACAATTTGAAAAATCTGTTTTTACCAAAGAAGCAAAAGAGAACAAATTAAAATTATACGAGACATTACTAAATGCCCTTTCGCATGAATTGCGTACGCCGATTTCAGTAATTATGGGGGCTACAGATAATTTACTGCTGGAAAATTCCACAATATCCCCGGAAGATAAAAAGGGTTTATTAACGGAAATATCAACGGCTTCGCTAAAATTAAATCAACAGGTAGAAAATCTGCTCAATACTTCCAGGCTTCAATCAGGATTCTTACAACTTAAAAAAGATTGGTGCGATATTGATGAATTGATACACAATGTTACGCATCAACTCGACGATCAGTTAAAAGATCATGTTGTAAATATTTCTGTTAAACAGCATATTCCTTTATTTAAGATCGATAGAGGCTTAATTGATCAGGTCTTGTACAATCTTATAAGCAACGCCGCACTATATACACCTGCAAAATCAGTCATTACTATTACTGCCAATAATACGCATGAACAATTGTTACTGGTCGTAGAAGATAATGGCAAAGGTATTTCAGAAAAGGAGGTCAATAAAGTATTCGATAAATTTTATAGGGTAGATAATGCTATTGAAGGAAGAGGTCTTGGTCTCTCAATAGTAAAAGGTTTCATAGAAGTTCATAATGGAAACATAACGTTAGAAAAAAGTATATCAGGGGGCGCAAAATTTATAATAAAAATACCCGCTAAAACTATATTACTTAAAACCACATAAAAATGAACAATGCAGAAATACTAGTGATAGACGATGAGATTCAAATGAGAAAATTGTTGGAGATCACTTTGCAGACCAGTGGTTATAAAGTAGCAAAAGCAAATACTGCAAAAGAGGGGTTGGCGGCAGCGGCAACATCCTCCTCCGATCTTATTATTCTTGATCTGGGATTGCCTGATGAAAATGGCCACACGGTGTTAAAAAAATTGAGGGAATGGTATACAAAACCTGTTATTATCCTTTCTGTAAAAAATAATGAAGATGATATCGTTACAGCTTTGGATAATGGCGCTAATGATTATTTAATTAAGCCATTCCGTACGGCAGAATTACTGGCAAGAATACGATCCCTATTACGTAATTGTTTAGTTGCCGAAAATAGTCCTGCTATCAGGTATGAAGATTTTGAGATCAATTTTTCAACCCGAACAATAAAGAGAAACAATGAGCCGGTAAAATTTACAGCAACACAATATGAACTACTGGCGCTATTTGTTAAGAATGAAGGGAAAGTACTAACACATCAATATATTCTAAAGGAGATTTGGGGCGCAGATTATATTACACAATCTCAATATCTACGCGTTTTTGTAGCTCAACTAAGAAAAAAGATTGAAAAAAATTCTGATAAACCTAAATACATCGTTACTGAATCAGGAGTTGGTTATCGATTTGTTGCTAAAGAAATATAATATTTATTTTTATCAAGCATTTCTTTAATTAGCGGTTTGTTATTTAACAATTTGACGCTGCGTATTTACGTAAATGGTTTGTAATTTGTTATCGATTAGTTATGATTCAATATCGGATAATCTTTTTTATTCTTATAGAGTCTAACTTAAAAACAACATACAGATCATGAAAAAGTTATCTATAGCATTGTTATTTGCCGCAATAACATTTAGTGCTTCAGCTCAAAGAGGCGGCGGTGGTTTTCACGGTGGAGGAGGTGGCTTCCATGGTGGTGGTTTTTATCATGGCGGCGGATTTTACAGGCCAGGCATTGGTATCGGTTTTGGTTATCCCTATTTTTATTCTCCTTTCTATTATCCGTACGGGTATCCATATGGTTATCCCTACGGCTATCAAATGCCAAGTAAATTGGAATTACAGATACAGGATATTAAAAATGATTACAAGCAAAGGATATGGGACGCCAAACATGCCAAAGGTATCCCGCGCAGTGAAAGAAGAAAATATGTAGCGCAGTTAGAGCATGACCGCGATCAGGCAATAATTAATGCACAAAAAGATTATTTTAATAGTATCAAAACTAGCAATAGTACTATCAATAATAATAGTAATGACGACAATATTGGGTATGATAGTACTACAAACAATCGTGTTGATTCAACAAAATAAAATGATGTAAAAAATAAAAAAGAGGCTTGCGGCCTCTTTTCTTTATTAATAAACCTTATTTAAAAAAATGATGTAAAGCTTTGGCCACCCCGTCTTCATTATTGGTATCGGTAATGTAATCAGCTACCTTTTTTATTTCTTCGGGAGCATTGCCCATGGCCACGCCAACGCCTGCAAACTCGATCATTTCTTTGTCGTTATAATTATCGCCAATAGCAATGATCTCGTTTTGTTTTATATTGTATTTCTCCAATAAAAATTCGATCGCTTTTGTTTTTGAAGATGTTAAACTCATCACTTCGAGATAAGTAGTTTTTGATTTCGACATATTCAACTTATCTCCGTGCTGATCAATTAATGTTTTTTCAATTCCGTTTATCAGATCAGCATTTCCGGCAATTAGTATTTTATTAGGGCCATTATGTTTTGTTTGCCATTCTTTAACTGTTGCATCAAAAGGCTGGATCTTGATCTTAACATCAGTGATCTTTTGCTCTTTTTGAATATGTGCATTATCTGCTTCTGCATACCATTCCATCTGGCTATAATACATGGCAGATACATCGTATGGCGCAATTTCTTTCTGCACATTTATCACGTCTTCTAATGGAACATGTGATTGATAGATGATCTCGTTATTTAAAAATATATAACTGCCATTTAGACTCACAACAGGAATTGTATCGGGGAATAATTGTGTGGTAATGGGTAATATGCCATGAAGGGGGCGGGCTGAAATCGGGACAATTAATACCCCTTTATCTAGTAATTTTTTAATGACTTGTTTGTTAGTTTCACTGATAGTATGATCCTTTTGCAAAAGGGTACCGTCCATATCTATAAACACTGCTTTGTACATAATATATTGTCAAATTGTTAGTTAGTGCGGCGAAATTACTTATAAGTTTCGATTTTTAGCTTGCGAAAAAAACTCCTCAAGACGGGGAACTGTCAGCGCAATGTTATTTAACGATTATCAATTCTTTAATAAGCGTAAACTGGCATGAATTTTACTCTATATTTTCAAATAAAACACATAATCATGGAAACAATCACAGCAACCGCAACAACAGAGGTTTTAAACGATCTGATAATGATCAATAACGATAGAATTATTGGTTATGAACGTGCTATAAAAGAACTGGAAGGAAATGATGATGATTTAAAATCACTTTTCTTAAGTATGATTGATGAAAGTCGTCAATTAATAATGACTTTAGGTACCGAGGTAGAAGTGCAAGGTGGAGACATCGAACACGGAACTACCAACAGTGGTAAAATATACAGGGCCTGGATGGATGTAAAAGCTGTTTTTACAGGTCATACTCGTCATGCTGTTTTATCTAACTGCGAAGCAGGTGAAGATGCAGCACAAAGAGCATACAAATCTGCTTTAGAAGAAAAAGAATTGCCTGCTTTTATTAAAGCGATCGTTTTAACACAACAACAAAAATTAAAAGCTTCTCACAATGAGATCAAAGCTTTAAGAGACGAAGCAGCGTAACTGCATTTAAATTTTATGAAACTTAAAAATTAATATTATGGATCATAAAAATAAATTAATGGATCTGCACAAAGAATCATTGGAAAAATTAGAACAGTATGTTGATTCTAATCCTTTGCTTGAACTAAGCGAAAAGAAAAAGATCCAGGATGCTAAAAAAGAATGGCAAACCGCCTGGGTTAATTTACAAGAAGCACTTGTAATTTTAGAAAAGATAGAGATATAATTTTTGATAGTTAAAGAGAAAGAGGCCATCGCGTTAAAACGCAATGGCCTCTTTTATTACTTAATCATGAACGATCACTTTTTCTATGATGTCGCCTTCTCTAATGTCATCAATAACTTCTTCACCTGAAGTAATTTTTCCAAAGCAGGTGTGTACGCCATCCAAATGTTTGGTCATATCACGTGTCATACAAACAAAGAACTGAGAACCGCCTGTATTTTTGCCTCTATGTGCCATTGATAGCACACCTCTATCATGGTATTGTTTTTCAGCACTTGTTTCACAATTAATGCTATAACCCGGACCACCAGCTCCCGGCTGGCCTTTAGCACCTACTTTCGTATTAGGGTCGCCACCTTGTAATACAAAGCCTTTTAAAACACGGTGAAATGTAACGCCATCATAAAAGCCACTCTTTGCCAGTTTGGCAAAGTTCTGAACGGTTATCGGTGTTTCTTTTTCATATAGGTCAAACTTCATGGTACCTTTTGCTGTAACGATCTCTGCTGTCATAATTTCCTTTTTTATTAAAGTAAGGTGCAAATATCGTTGAATTATAAATAACTAATTTTGGTTGATGAATAAGTTTATTATTATCATTCTTTTATCTTTTTTAGTTGGCTGCAAAACGAAGTATGCTGATCCGCATATTATGATACACAGCAATTACGGAGATATTGAAGTAGCGCTTTTTTCTAAACAGGCGCCAAAAACTGTGGCTGCTTTTTTATCTTACGTAGATTCGGGGTTTTATGATAATAGCAGTTTCTACCGCGTGTTATTAACAGAAGGTTTAACAACGGATGATAATGTTGGGTTGATACAAGGAGGAATCTGGCAAACTGATCCGAAACGGCTTATCAATACGCCGGGGATAATGCTTGAATCAACGAAAGAAACCGGCTTGTCGCATACTGATGGAACAATTTCATTAGCAAGAACAGGAATAGGAACAGCCAATACGGAATTTTTTATTTGCATCGGCGATCAGACACAATTTGATTACGGTAATAAAATGCTGGGCGACGGACAAGGTTTTGCAGCCTTCGGCAGAGTTGTGCATGGGATGAGCATCGTAAGAAAAATTCAGGAGCAACCAAGCGATGGAGATAATTTTATCCGCAAAATATTGATCTCATCAATAGAAAAATTGTAACGCTACGCTTTCCATTCTTTTCTTTGTACCAGTAATTCTTTTTCAATTACGGGAGATACAGAAGCATACAATTCATTTGTGGGCCAATGAGAAAACGTTTCTTTCTTCAGATCGAAATCAATAAATAAAGTTGCTTCCAAAAGCGGTTCATGGTCTTCGGTAATATCCGTAATAATAAAGCGCCAATACGTTTCTTCTAATACCGATTCAATTTTAAAATGGTAACTATTTCCCTGTGGTTTTACAAAAAGCAGGCTATTCTTCCAGATCATAAATTAAGGTTTTAGGCAATATAATAAGTAAAAATTAAAATATTGGTTGTTCTTGAAATTTTTAATAGAAAGATTTATATTAAAGGATATTTACTGTTTTAGAAACGTGTTTAAAAGATTACTTCTTTTAAACAGTGTATCAATCTGTGCTATCCCGCTTGTATTAAGGTGATCAGAATTATAGAAATAAGTTATATTATTTCTGATTGAAGGAACGTTGACATCAATAAAAGGAATAGCGAGGCTTTTTGCTATTGACGCGGGATACGAAAAAACTATATCGTCTTGTATAACTTTATACACAGGAGTTTGAATACATAATAATTTGATATTATTTTTAATACATAAATCATTTAGTTCATTTAATGAATTAGTTACCGAAGGAATATCACGGGCAGTAAAAAAACAATTTTTCATTTCCCCTGTAATAGGGTTTGAGATCGTATCCCATTGCTCATCATGTTTTTCATATCCGTAGGTTATATAGCTATCGTTTTTTTTTGTAAAAATAGCATTGTATAAGAGATTGTATTTAAAAATGGAATACAGTGGAATGTATTTTTCAGCAGTAGTAAAATTAAAATAATTAACAAATAGCAGATCTTTACTATTTGGATAAAAAGCATAACGAGCAAAATTATCCTTATGGACATAATTCGTATTATTCTTTTCGCTTCCTGCAGACATTAGCGGGTCAAAACTTAGAATTGCAAATTTTGGCGGCTTATTTCTTTCTAAATAATCTTTTAATCTAACAATTGCCATCGCTATTTCAGAGTGACCATCTACGCCAATATTAGCACTTGTTACTTTAAATGTTTTATCAAAAAAATGGGGGTCAAATTGTACCCAACATCTGGAACTGCCCAAAAAAACAACGTCTGCATTTGCTATTTGTTCTAGATTGTCATGCCCACTAATAATCTTGCCTTTTATTTTTACCGACAATGCAATTTGAATTATTGTGGCTATCAATAAAAAAAGCGCCAAAAAAACAATTATTTTCTTAAGAAATATTTTCATTTTTAGAATTGGAAATAGATGAATTGTTGACTAGGCGTAGAAACAGCAAAATAAAAAATAATTAGCCCTAAAGTTATATAAAAAGACCATCTAATTGATCTTGGCCAACTCATACCTATAAATTGTATAGCATATTGTCTCTCTCTTCCTATCCATTCAATAAGTATAAACAAGAATGTAAAAATAAAAGTGGAAACACTTAACCCAATTCCCGGGAAATAGGGAAGCTTAAATAGCGTTGGAGTGAAAATTTTGGCTATATAACTAATTGCCATGTGTAAATTTTCTGATCTGAAAAATATCCAAGCAAATACGGTCAACAAAAAAGTAAGGAGAATAGAAAAAAAATCTTTAACCGATGGTATAAGCCTTCCTAATGCAACAGTATAAAGATTATTTCTATTAGTATTTAAAATAATGGAAGGCATAATATAAAGGGCATTTAAAAAGCCCCATACGATAAATGTCCAGTTGGCTCCATGCCAAAAACCACTCACTAAAAATATAATAAAAGTATTTCTGATCTTCATCCATGTTCCACCTTTGCTACCACCTAGTGGAATGTATAAGTAGTCTCTAAACCAAGTTGATAAAGAAATATGCCAACGCCGCCAAAATTCTGCAATATCTCTTGAAAAATAAGGGAAAGCAAAATTTCTTAACAGATCTATACCAAAAAGCCTCGCGGTTCCTATTGCAATATCAGAGTAACCTGAAAAATCACAATAAATTTGAAATGTAAAAAATAAGGCTCCTAAAACAAGTGTACTACCTGAATAACTATTTGAATTATTGAAAATGGTATTGGCAAACTTGGCGCAATTATCTGCAATTACTATTTTTTTAAAAAGCCCCCATAAAATTTGGCGCACTCCATCAACTGCAGCAGAATAATTGAAATCTCTTTTTTTCTGAATTTGTGGTAAAAGATGTGTGGCTCTTTCAATAGGGCCCGCAACAAGTAGAGGGAAAAAACTGACGAACAAAGCGTAATCTATAAAATTTCTTTCTGGCTTAATTCTGCCTTTATAAATATCAATTACATAAGATAAGCCATGAAAAGTATAAAAAGAAATGCCTACAGGTAAAATTACTTTTAGAGTCCAGAAATTAGCTTGGATTCCTAGTAAAGAGAGACTGTCAGCAAAAGAAGTAGTAAAAAAATTATAATATTTGAAAAAACCAAGAAAGCCAAGATTGATACTTATACTTAACCAAAACCAAAACTTTTTCTTTTGTTGATTTTCAGCGGTAAACATTTGTATGGAGGTGAAATAATCTAGAAGGGTTGAAAAAATGAGTAAAAATAAAAATCTATAATCCCAAGATGCATAAAAAAAATAACTAGCTAAAAGGAGTAAGATGTTTTGTAGGGATAAATTTTTATTTGTTCCAAACCAATATAATATAAAAACTACTGGAAGAAAAATAGCAAAATTTAATGAAGTAAATAGCATTTATATACGTAAAAAATTATTGGTTAAACTATAAGAACGGCTAAAGTAATAAAATTAATTTCTATACAAGTATTTAGGACCGGGTTAAATTATTAATCAAGCTAGAAACATTTAATCCACAAAACTGTGCTAAACCTGTGAAAAAGGTGTGAATAACTATGCTTTTTTGGTGTACATCATGAAATGTTTGTTTTACCTTGTTCCATTATATTTGCCATCCTACTAAACTATTGTTACTGTGCGTTTAAAGAGCTTAGAAATTAAAGGATTTAAGAGTTTTGCCGATAAAACCGTTCTCAATTTTGATGAAGGTATTACCGGTGTTATCGGCCCCAATGGCTGTGGTAAAAGCAATATTATCGATAGTATCCGCTGGGTAATTGGTGAGCATAAGATCAGCAATTTACGTAGTGAGAATTTAGAGAGTCTTGTCTTCAATGGCTCTAAAACCCGTAGTGCCAGCGGTTTGGCAGAAGTGAGTCTTACCTTTGAAAACACAAAAAATCTTTTACCTACTGAATTTAATACGGTAACAGTAACGCGTAAATACTACAAGAACGGAGAAAGTGAATATCGTTTGAATGATGTTGCCTGCCGCTTAAAAGACATTCACAACCTCTTCATGGATACCGGCGTTAGCACAGATAGCTACGCGATCATTGAATTAGGGATGGTAGATGATATCATCAAGGATAAAGAGAATAGCCGTCGCAAAATGTTAGAACAGGCTGCCGGCATCACCATCTACAAAACACGTAAAAAGGAAGCCAAACTTAAACTGGATGCGACTGAACAGGATCTTGCCCGTATTGAAGATCTATTGTTTGAGATCAATAATCAGCTAAAAAGCTTAGAAAGTCAGGCTAAAAAAGCAGAAAAATATTTCGAGATAAAGAAAGAATACAAAGAGGTTAGCATAGAATTGGCTAAAGCTTCTTTGGAAGGTTTTAATATCACATACCGTAACCTGAACGAACAACAACAAGCCGAAGTTGATAAACGTATCGAATTGGAAACTGCGATCGCGGTAGAAGATGCAGCGCTGCAACAGGAAAAACTGGAGTTTGTCGAAAAGGAAAAAGCCTTACAGCAAATGCAGCACGCTTTCAACGAAATGCTGAGCACTGTCCGTAATAAGGAAAGCGAAAAAAGCTTAACGGCACAACGTTTACAACACCTTAAAGAAAAAGAATTCAGCCTGAATGAATTTTTGCAAAAAGCAAGCGGACAGTTAACCGGTCTTGATGAAAGCATTCAATTCACCAGCATTCAAATAAAAGATGAAGAAGTAAAGCTCGAAGAGTTTGAAGGTAAACTGGATGAACTTAAAAATACGGTAGAAGATAAGCGTAAAGTGTTTGATGAAAAAAGAAGCAGCATCGATTCATTAAGAAAAGAGAACCAGGCCATTCAGCGTACACAGTTCGAAGCAGAAAAAAATGTTGCTGTAGCAGATACCAGCATTCAGAATTTACAAAGGACAGTAGCGCAGATCGAAGAAGAAAAAACGCAACGTCAAACACAAATACAGCAGGTAGAAGCTGAGAAAAAAATTAAGACGGAAGAATTAGAACAGAGAAAAATAGACCTGCAACAATTACAGGATCACCATGAATTCACAAAAGAGCAAATTCTACAAACACAAAATGTGTTAGAAAACCTGCGTAGTGAATTAGCGGAAGAAAGCAGAAAGTTAGATAGCAAAAAGAACGAGCACGCTTTATTGAAGAGTCTGATCGATTCAATGGAAGGGTATCCTGAAAGTGTTAAGTTCTTACATAAAAATAAAGACTGGAACCACGAAGCGCCTTTGTTGAGTGATATCATTTATGTAAAAGAAGAATATCGTGCAGCAGTAGAAAATGTATTAGAACCATACCTGAATTATTATGTAGTTAATAATCTGGAGGAAGGATTGCAAGCCGTTCATCTGTTAGATAATAACAAAAAAGGTAAAGCAAATTTCTTCTTGCAAGATAAATTCACAGGCTTTGAAGAAACACATCAGCCTGCAGGAACAATTGCTGCATTGAGTGTTGTTGAGATCGATAGCAAGTATGCTAATCTTGCCAAACACTTATTGGGCAATGTTTTTATCGCAGAAAATGAAGAAGCATTACGCAATAGCAATGGCGCGGTTGTTTTGGAAAAAACGGGTAAATACGTAAAAGGTAAATATTCATTGACCGGCGGTAGTGTAGGTTTGTTTGAAGGTAAAAAGATCGGCCGTGCGAAGAACTTAGAAAAATTAATCGAAAGCATTACTGAGCAGGAAGCTGTTGTTGCTACTTTAAAAGAAACGATACAAGCGCGCCAGAATGAAGTAATTGCTTTTAACGAAGGGTTGAAAGACAATGCCATCAAACAAACACAACAGGATATTAATAACCTGACCAACTTTGTTTTCTCTTTACAAAATAAGATCGAGAATTTATATCATTTAGAAGAAACGAGCACAGCAAGAATTGAAGACCTGAAACATCAATTGGAAACAAATCGCGAAGCGATATCAAGTACAAGGGATGAACTGGAAAAATTCAATACACAATTAGAAGAATTAGGAGATAAGCTACAAGCGATTGAACAGGATTATGCTACGGCAGAACAGGAATATACTTTTGCAACTGCTACATACAATGATAGCAACTTACAATTTACTAAACTGCAAAGCAAGATCACTTCATTACAACAGGAATTTGAATTTAAGAGCAATCAATTGAATGACCTTAAAGTTCAGGTTGAAAATAGTACGGCGCAATTAAGCGAAGCATCAGGAAGTATTACTGAAACCGCTGATGCATTAACTGAAGTAGAAGCTTTATTGGTAACGATGTTACAAAATAAAGAAGTAGAAGAACTGAAATTGAACGAAGCGGATCAGGCTTATTACAATATCCGTAATATTTTATCTGAGAAAGAAAGTGAGCTTCGCCACAAACAAAAGTCTAAAGAAGGTATCGATCATATATTAAATGAGATAAAGGATAAATTATCTGAATTGAAATTGCAACTGGCAGGAATGAAGGAAAGATTGAACGTTGAGTTCAAGATCGACCTGGATGCAATTATTGATGAAGCGAGGACTGGCGATACACCTTTAGAAGAATTACAGGCTAGTAACGAAAAAATGCGCAAGCGTTTAGAAAATATCGGAGAGATCAATCCTACGGCGATTGAAGCGTATACGGAAATGAAAAAACGTTACGAGTTCATCATGGAACAAAAGAATGACCTTGTTACTGCGAAAGATAGTTTGATGCAAACGATCCAGGAAGTGGAAGCAACGGCCAACCAACAGTTCCTTGATACTTTCAATAAAGTAAGAGAGAATTTCCAGAAAGTATTTAAAGCCTTATTTACAGAAGATGATACGGCTGACATGGTATTGGTAGATCCTGAAAATTTAGCGGAAACGGGCATCGATATCGTTGCTAAACCAAAAGGTAAACGTCCAAGCAGTATCGGTCAGTTAAGTGGAGGAGAAAAGACATTAACAGCAACTGCGTTATTGTTCTCTATCTATCTGATTAAGCCTGCACCGTTCTGTATCCTGGATGAGGTTGATGCACCGCTGGATGATGCCAACGTTGGTAAATTCACCAATATGATCAAGCAGTTCAGCCAAAACTCGCAGTTCATCATCGTAACGCATAATAAAATGACGATGAGTGCCGTGGATGTTATTTATGGTGTAACAATGCAGGAACCGGGTGTAAGTAAATTGGTGCCGGTTGATTTTAGAAGTCTGAACTAATTTAGTAATTAAAAATTAATAATTGATAATGAGCCTTGCACTGCAGGGCTCTTATTGTATAAATAGATTCTATAATCAGAAGGAATTACTAATTATTAATTCTTAATTATTAATTCAAACAAACCGATTGTATTATTTTTACACTCTAACTATGTCTGCAGATAAAATTATCAGTGATTGGAAAAAGAAGGTCTTCAAACCGGTGTATTGGTTAGAAGGTGAGGAGGAATATTTTATTGACCAGGCGATCAATTATGCCGAGCATAAAATATTGCCTGAAAGTGAGGCCAGCTTTAATTTGACTGTTTTTTATGGTAAAGATGCCGTTTGGAGCGAAGTAATTAATGCCTGCAGGCGTTACCCCATGTTTGCCGAGAAACAGGTTGTTCTATTGAAAGAAGCGCAGCAAATGCGCGACCTGGAAAAGCTGGAAGGTTATATGGACAATCCCTTAGCCTCAACAATCTTCGTTGTAAGCCACAAAGAGAAAACCCTTGATAAAAGAAAGTCGTTATACAAATCGATCAAGAAGGCGGGAGAAATATTTACTTCAGAAAAGATAAAGGAATACAAATTAGTAGAATGGGTAGGTGAGTATATTCAATCGCAGGGATTTACTGCTTCGCAAAAAGCAGTAATATTATTAGCTGAACATATTGGTAATGATTTGAGTCGTATCGCTAACGAGATCGATAAGATCGTAGTGAATCTTGGTACAAAAAAGAACATTACCGAAGATGACATTGAAAAATATGTTGGCGTAAGCAAAGAGTACAACGTGTTTGAATTACAGGATGCCTTAGGAAAAAAGAACCTGGCAAAAGCGATACGCATTATTCAATATTTTGAAAGCAATCCCAAAGCCGCGCCGATACAGCTTATCCTACCTGCATTGTATGGTTATTTTAGTAAAATATATACCATGTTCGGCATGGTAGACAGAAGCGAAGCGGGCGTAAAAGCATTGTTTTATAATAATCCGTTTGCGGCTAAACAAGCTATTGAAACTGCAAAAATATATTCTTACAGCGGCGTAGAGCAAGCCTTACTTTTATTGCACCAATACAATTTAAAAAGCGTAGGTGTTAACGATACAGGTACAAGCGATGTATCTTTATTAAAAGAATTAGTAGTGAAAATGATGCTGTAACTATGCAGTTTTTGAAAACGATTTCTTCTTGAAAAATACATTGACCGGCTTTTCTATGAACCGGTAACTTGCCAAAGAAAATAATATAAATACTATCAGTATTATTATCGGCAGCACAAAATCAAACCTCCCAAAATTTCCGGCGAATTTATTGATCAATAGAACGCCTATTTCCTGGTGAATGAGGTACAAAGTATAGGAGGCTATTCCTATATTGATCATAATCTTATTATTTAGCCAATTTAAAAGAGATGGGTAACAACTAAATATCCCAAATGCAATGAGCATCAGCAGGGACAATACTCTTACATTCCAATCTGAAGAATAATATTTCAATAACAATATGCCGGCAATAGCTAGTATGACAATGGTATACTTATTATATTCTTTAGTATATATTTTAAAAAAGAAGATACCCATTAAAAACCACAAACTATATTGAGTGATAGTAAATGCTTTGATAGTAAACACTACTTGTTGTGTATAAAAAGATTGCTTCTGAATTCGGAATATATTAGTTCCGTGTATGTTTCCTTCAAACCAAAACAATAAAAATAATACAATCGATATAATTGAAAAATTTATTAAAAACTTTTGCGGCCTATAAAAATAAATTATGCTTGCTATAAAATAGAATTGTATTTCGGGCCATAATGACCAATAGCTGCCGTTCAAATAATTCACATCCAAAGATGGAAAAAACTTATTAATTAGTACGGGGTTTAAAAAGGTAAGACTTACAATAAAATTTTTAATACTATGTGCGTTAGGGAAAATATTATTGGTGTCAAATAATACGCAAAAAACCAAGGTGATCAATGAACAAATAACTATTGGTGGCAAAAGTCTTAGTAATCTTTTCTTCCAAAATTCCTGAATAGTATCTGTTGAGTATAATGTATAAGCAATCACAAAACCAGATATTATAAAAAAGAATTCTACACCCAAATATCCGTAAGTAAAAAAGTCATACTTATTGTCGTATGGATACAAACTGATCTTGTTTTCTTTTGAACCCCAACGAGAATAATAATGAAAAAGTACAACACTTACAATAGCAATAAAACGGAAGCTGTCTAAAATGGTTATCCTGCTATTCTTTTTCATATAAATTGGAACGTATAATTCTTAGTGAAGATCAATAGTATAAATGTAAGGATAATGAAATTAAACTATCCTAATGCAGCAAGGGCAGCTAGTTTATCTTTCGCTAATTGATCTTTCAAAGCATCCAGGCCACTAAATTTTTGTTCGCTGCGCAGGAATTTTTTTAGTGTGATGGTTAAGGTCTGTCCGTAAATATCTTCATTAAAATCAAAAATATTCACTTCGATCGTTTTTTTACTGCCATCAATAGTCGGCCGTACACCAATATTCATCATGCCTTTTAAGGAACGATGCAAAGCAGATGGTTTAGGATTTTCGAGCGAATGAGCTATTTTTATTTCTACAGCATATACACCATTGCCCGGTACTAATTTATGTTCATTTTCGATATGCAGATTAGCGGTCGGGTAGCCAATTGTTCTGCCTAATTTATTTCCTTCGATAACCTTACCGCTAAAAAAATAAGGATAGCCTAAATATTTACTTGCCGTCGCGATATCTCCATTTAAGACCGATTCTCTTATTTTGGTAGAACTAATTGTTACATCTTCTAACATATGCGCAGGAATTTCAACTACTTTATAATTAAATTCAAGGCCTTTTTGTTCTAATAATGCATAATCTCCCGATCGGCCCTTGCCGAAATGATGATCATGACCAATAACGATGGTATGAGGATGAAATCTTTTTACCAAAAAATCCGCTATATACTCCTCGGCTGTCTGGTTGCCAAAATCTGCCGTAAAAGGAACGATAACCAGGTTATCCAAACCCTGATCCTGCAAAAGCAGTATTTTCTCTTCCAGCGTATCTAACAGCTGAATAGTTGGCTTGTGAGAGGCTACCACCATCCGTGGGTGTGGATGAAAGGTAATAATCACCGTTTCTCCCTTAACTTTGGCCGCTTCCTGCTTCATTAGCTGTATAATTTGCTGATGACCAGTATGTACGCCATCAAAAGTACCAATGGTTAGAATGGCATTTTTAAAAGCAGGGAGTTGTTCTATATTATTGTAAACCGTCATTTTTGATGGTGCAAATGTAGTTGATAATTGAAAATGGTTTATTGGGAATTGAAATTTAGTTTTGCACTACAAATTAAAATATGAGTCTTTATAGTAAGAGAGGGGTTTCAGCCCAAAAAGAAGAAGTCCACGCTGCCGTACAACATTTGGATCAGGGATTGTTTCCTCATGCTTTTTGTAAGGTTTATCCTGATTATTTCGGGAACGATGATAATTATGTAAGCGTAATGCATGCAGACGGTGCAGGCACTAAAAGTATCCTTGCTTATTTATATTGGAAAGAAACAGGAGATGTAACCGTTTGGAAAGGCATTGCGCAAGATGCGATCGTAATGAATTTAGACGATCTTTTATGTGTGGGCATTTATGATAATATCGTTTTTAACTCAACGATCGATAGAAATAAAACTATCATTCCAGGTGAAGTATTATCCCAGGTGATCAATGGTTCCCAGCAATTATTCGATGAATTAAAAACCTTCGGGATCAATATTCATTATTTAGGTGGTGAAACGGCTGATGTGGGAGATGTGGTACGAACAATTGCTGTTAATGGTACCATGACAAGCCGTTGGCCAAAGAATAAGATCATCAGTAACGAAAAGATCAAAGCAGGCGATGTGATCGTTGGCTTTGCGAGTTACGGACAATCAACTTACGAAACAGCTTATAACAGTGGCTTAGGAAGCAACGGATTAACAAGTGCAAGGCACGATGTGTTGAGTAAATATTACGCAGATAATTTTAAGGAAAGTTATAATACAGGGCTGGCCGAAGAAGTTGTCTATATCGGTAAACATAAATTAACTGACGCAGTTGAAGTAAAAGGGCATACCGGAATAACCATCGGTAAATTATTATTAAGTCCTACAAGAACTTATGCTCCGGTAATGCGTGAATTATTGGAAAATCATTTCGGTAAATTACACGGTGTAATTCATTGCAGCGGTGGCGGACAAACAAAATGCATGAAATATATCCCCGGCACAGTTCGTGTTATAAAAGATAACCTGTTTGAACCACCTGTTATTTTTGATATCATACAAAAGAACAGCGGCTCCAATAATAAGGAAATGTACGAGGTATTTAATATGGGCTGTCGCCTTGAAATATACTGTGATCCTACAAATGCGGAAACAATGATAGCAGCTGCCAAAAGCTTTAATATCGATGCACAGGTCATCGGCAGGGTAGAAGAAAGTGTTAAAAAAGAACTGATCATAAAACTGAAGAATGAAGCAATTGTTTATTAGATAAAAAAGGTTAAATTTGCAATAGCATTAAAAACAACAAACTGAAATGGCGCAATCGATCATAGAATTAAAGAATGTAAATATTTACCAGAGTAACAGCCTTATTTTGGGAGATGTAAATATCTCTATTGATAAAGCAGAATTTGTTTACCTGGTTGGTAAAACAGGTACGGGTAAAAGCAGCTTGTTGAAAACATTGTATGGCGATCTTGAATTGACTGAAGGAGAAGGATGGGTTGTAGGATATAATTTAAGACAATTGAACTGGAAAAAAGTTCCTTTTCTACGCCGTAATCTAGGTGTAGTGTTTCAGGATTTTCAATTACTGACAGATCGTAACGTAAACGATAATTTAAAATTTGTGTTGCGTGCTACCGGTTGGAAAGACGAGAAATTAATGGATGAGAAAATCGCAGACGTATTGGATAAAGTGGGATTGAAATCAAAAGGATTTAAAATGCCTTTCGTATTGAGCGGTGGTGAACAACAACGTGTAGACATCGCAAGGGCTTTGCTAAATTCACCTAAATTGTTATTAGCGGATGAACCTACAGGAAACCTCGATCCTGAAACAAGTGATGAGATCATGCAATTGCTATTTCACATTTCTAAAGATTATGGAACAGCGATCATTATGGCTACGCATGATTATAGAGTGATCAATAAGTTCCCTGCAAGAACGATCAAGACTGAAAATAATAAAGTGATCGATAATGCCAGCGTTGCTAATGTATCCATGAGATAAGCTGCTGCGCATTCAATTCATTGTTATAATACTTTAATATATTTTGCCGCTGTTGTAATTCTAAATGAGCAAAATCATGTTGGAATAAACCGTTAATACAGGCTTTAAAATCATCGGCAGTTTCTGCAATGGTGCAAAAGTGTTCTACGCCACTACCAATCACTCCTGCCTTATTTGACAAACAATGCCTTCCATTAAATAAAGCATTTAATAATTTTAGTTTTACCCCGGTTCTATTGAAAGAAGGTAACACGTTTACTTGTGCATCTGCGATCAGTTCCTGCATCTTTGCATCCGAAGGATTGGGAACCAGTGAAACATTTTTATATTTTTCTACTGCAAGGTATAATTTGTTCGAAGGGTTTGCGCCTGCAATAACAAAAGGAATTGGTAGATCGTTGAAAACATTTTCCAATAACCAAATAACGACTTCTTCATTTTCATTGATAGATAAATTACCCTGGTACAAACAGTATTCTCCCATTCCTTTTTTACTTGTAATGGTAGTATAAGGAATAAAGGCAGGTAAAAAATGGATCTGCTTTGCATCAAACAACTGCTGGTATAATTCTACATCCTGCTTACTGATAGCGGTTATTAAACCGCTGTTCGCTAATTTTTTCTCATACAGTTTAAGCAGCTTGCTTTCATGCAAAAAATAAAATCTTTTAAAAGGACTGCGTTCATTTTTTGCAAGATTATGATAATACTTAAATTCGACATTGTGCAGGCGAACGATTACTTGCCTGTCTTTTAATTTATCAAGCTGCAAATGGTAGGTGCAATGAATGCCTTCTAAAAGAATAGGGTAGTTGTCTTTTTGCAAATTTGCTAATAATTTGTCGCTTTTTCTTGATCCGACAATGTAGGGTAGTAGTAAAGAAAATCCTTTCAGGTTTTCTTTACGTTGATAATAATTTACTTCAACGCAATATTTATTTAATTCTTCGGCAGGTTTTCTTCCTTTTGTAAAACAATGCAGGTGGATCTTTATTCCTAATTGGTGTAATGCTTTTATTTTATAAAATACATCGATCACCCCGCCATAATCAGCAGGGAATGGTACATCAAGACTTACAATATGTAAATGTTTATCGGGCATTATTTAAAAACAGTTCTTGGTAAAAGGTAAGTAGTTTTTTTTCTTCTTGCTGCCAATTAAAAATCGTCCTTGCTTTTAGGCAATTTTGTTGAAGCGTATCATATAGTGTGCCATCATTTAATAAATTATTTAATTGAACTGCAATATTTTCAGTACTGATATCTTTTATTAATAAAGCAACCGGACCAGCCTCATTTATTTCCTGATAAGCAGGATAATCAACACAAAGCTGAGGAATACCAGCCTGTATATAATCAAAGAATCTGTTAGCTAAAGAATAGTAATTACTTAAACCATTATTTTCAAACAGAGTAATACCAAGGAATGCTTGTTGTGTTATAGCTCTTAATTTATCAGGAGACACTTTGCCTTTAAATAGAACCTTATCCTCTACGTCGTATTTTTTTGCTAACAGAATAGCCTGTTGCATAAAATTTCCATCACCGCAGATCATCAATTTACAAGGAACGTTTTGCATAGCAGGGATCAACGTTTCAAAGCTTCTGCCTTCATTCACAGCTCCCTGGTATAAAATAAATTTTTCTGCTTTTGGCAGATGAGTAAGTTCTGTTAGCAAGGCAATATTCCGAATAACCTTATATTGTACGTCGTACATTTTTGTGAACTCATCAGCAATAGGTTGGTTGACCGTATATCCCATTGTAAATTTCGGAACCGTAAACCTTTCTATTTTTTTCCAAATACGGTGGATAGCCGGGCGGGTAACAACTTCTTTCATCTCACAAAACAATTCGTGCGCATCATATACGCGATATATTCTTTTTATGGCTGAGATAAAATAACAGGGGAGGATCGTATCAAGATCGATGGCGCAGACACAATCCATCTTTTTAAAAAGCAGGTAAAAAAATAGACGGAAATTATATTCAGCATAAAACGATTTACCTTTTTCAAAAAAGCAGCTGATCCTTTTTTGTTTAAAGGGTTGTTTTGTGATTGGTAAAGAGTTGCTAAGTTTTCTGCCTACCAATACAACATCGTAACCATTCTGTGCTAATGAAGTGCAGATGCGGATCATACGCTGGTCATAGGTTAAGTCGGTAGTTACAGTGAAGTATAATTTCATAAATTTATTTCCAGTCAGCAATTCTCAGTTTCTTAAAAAAATCGGCCTCTTCCAATTCCTGTATACAACCCGGTTGCAGATCGCCCAATAAAAGATCTTCAATTGATATTCTTATTAACCGTGTGCAACGATGCCCAACCGCATCCACCATTTTTCTCACCTGGTGAAATTTTCCTTCCGTTAAAGTGATCAATAACCAGGTATGTTGCCCGTATATTATTTTCTCTTCCGGCAATTCAAACAGGTTAGCAGGTTTTGTAACTATTGCCACTTCACAAGGAGTGGTGATATAATCTACTGCTCCTTTTACAAAAATAGATACGCCTGTCTGTAGTTTATGCAAACTTTCGGGCGATACTTCTTTTTTTACCTGCACTAAATAAGTTCTTTTATGCGCAACTACACTGCTAAATAATAGTTTTGTTACTTTTTTATTTGTTGTGAGGATAAGTAGCCCTTCTGAATTATTATCTAATCTACCTATGGCATGTGTTCCTTCAGGAAAATCATATGCAAGATCGCCCAACAAACCTACATTATGCGTGCTCACAAATTGTGATACCATATTGTATGGCTTATTGATAATAAAATAACGGTATTTAGTATCGGTCATATTTTATAAAGATCAGACTAAAATCGGCATAATAAATGTAGGTATAAAATATCTTGTAAAGCAAGTGTATTTGCTAGTTATTAGTTTATAAAAGGTGCTAAAAATACTGGTTATTTGCGCTTTATCTAATAGCCTGCCATAAAATTTAAATAACTTAAGATCATGAAAAAGAAATTGCTTTTTGCCTTTATAGTTTGCAGCGTATTATTCGCCTGTACTTCACCAACACAGATCGTCAATACCTGGCGCGATCCGAATGTAACAATAAACCCAAGATTACATAAGATCGTCGTTGCGGCTTTATTGCATGATCAGAATATTCGCAGAGAAATTGAAGATTATATGTCGTCATTATACCCGGGTACAGCAACACAATCATATTTAATTTTAGGCGATTCATTGATCAACGATACGAAAGGAGAAACTCAAAGGCTTAGAGATCTGGGCTTTGACGGCATTGTTGTAATGAAACAAGTAGGGGTAGATGAAAGCAAATACTATGTCCCCGGCACAATGCCCGGCTACTATTCAACCTGGGGAGGCTATTGGGGTTATGGATGGGGAGGCGTTGGCTATTATCCCGGCACACCGGGTTATGTGCAAACACAAAGAACCTGGCGGGTACAAGTAAATGCTTATTCCTTACTATCAAATAAATTAGTGTTTTCTGCTAATACTGAAACAACGGATCCGGGCGGGCGCGTACCTTTATTTGAAGACGTATGTGATGCAGTACATGCTGAAATGAAAAGAGAAAAATTTATAAAAAAATAAATACCTGTTGCAATAATAGAAAAGCTCCAATAATTTATTGGGGCTTTTTTTATTAAGATGATCTCTACGAAGGTTATTAGGACCAGATCGGGGTAAGGAAAATTAAAAAGGAATCCTTATTTTAGCGCAACCTAGCAAAACCTATCAAATGAAAAAAATCATAAAAGTTATTGGTATTCTTATATTACTTATCATAATTGCAGTAGCCCTGCTTGCATCTTATGTAAAAATATCATTGCCAAATGTTGGTTTGGCGCCTGATATAAAAGTGATCAGCACACCCGAAAATATCCAAAGAGGTGATTACCTCGCCAATCATGTATTGGCTTGTGTGGATTGCCATAGCGCACGCAATGATGATCAATTTGCCGCGCCACTTGTTCCTGGCACAATCGGTCGGGGTGGTGAAAAATTTGATACAACAATGGGGTTTCCCGGAACATATTATGCTGCCAACATTACTCCGGCAGGTATCGGCAACTGGACGGATGGAGAGATATTCCGCGCAATTACTACAGGTGTAGGACGTGATGGGCATGCGATGTTTCCAGTAATGCCTTATCAATCTTATGGAAAATTAGATAAAAATGATATAGAAGATGTGATCGCTTATTTAAGAACATTACCGGCGATCAACGATACAGTACTTCCGCCGCATTCAAATTTTCCGATGAATATTATTATTAATACCATTCCTAAGAAAGCCGCTTTAACAACAATTCCTTCACCGGATGATAGCCTTGCTTATGGAAAATATCTTTTCACTGCAGCTGCATGCCATGATTGTCATACACCTTTTGAAAAAGGGGAATATGATGAAACTAAATTCATGTCTGGAGGAAGGGCTTTTCAACTGCCTACCGGAACTGTTTATTCAGCCAACATAACACCTGATGAAGAAACAGGCATCGGCTTTTGGGGAAGGGATGCATTTATCAATCAATTCAAACAATACCGCGATAGCGCAACAGCTCATAGAAAATTACAGCCCGGCGATATGCAAACGATAATGCCCTGGACTGCATATGCAGGTATGACTGATAAAGATCTTGCAGCGATCTATACTTATCTTAGAACAGTTCCCGCCATCAGTAATAAGGTTGAAAAATTTAAACCGAAGAGTTGATCACAGGATGATATAAATACAAAAAGACCGTAGTTTCTCGCTACGGTCTTTTTGTGCTACAATATTTTGTCAATTATCTTTTACCGTAAGCAACGATTGACGCCTGGTCAAGTGCATTGAAATGGATCATGAAGCCAATGTATGCCGCAGACGCATTCTTATCTAATTTCAATTTTGATTTAAGTGCATACACTGTGATCAAATATTGATGAGGGCCATCACCTACCGGAGGACATGCGCCAATAAAGCCCGGAGCATTTCCATCATTACCGCCGTTCACAGCGCTATCAGGTAAATTTTTACCGGAGAAATTACCGGCATCTGCTTTTAACGACATTACATTTGCAGGAATATTATATACCACCCAGTGCCAAAAGCCACTTCCCGTTGGCGCATCTTTATCATACATGGTTACGGCAAAAGCCTGTGTTCCTGCCGGAGCGTTTTCCCAATGCAGTTCAGGAGACATGTTTCCACCGGTACAACCAAAGCCATTAGCAAATTGTTTTTGGGTCATTTGTCCACCCAGATCATTACTCTTTAATGTAAATGTTTGCGCTGTTGCAGCGCTGATAATTGCTACGGTTACTAATAGTGTTACGACGATCTTTTTCATTGTTATTTTTGTTTAATGTTTACAAATTTAATAGCAAATCGCATGCAAGAATGAATTAGTTGCCTTGTATTATTGATATTGGGCTGCTATCTTTATATAAAAAAATAGTCCTGTAAAATTTTAAAATATTCGATAGCTTTGCCGCCTTTACGACTCCTTAGCTCAGCTGGTTAGAGCTACTGACTCTTAATCAGTAGGTCCAGGGTTCGAGTCCCTGAGGGGTCACGGAAAATTTAGCCTGAAATGCACGCCTGTATTGTGTTTCAGGCTTTTTTGTGTCGTTTTCTACCTTATTTCAAACAAACATAATTCAACGATATTCAACACTTTTGAGTTAATTTGTATTTACATAGTATTTACATGTATTTACATTATGGAAAATTATACAATACTGCCAATACACTGGGATTATCGGAAGAACAAAACAGGGCTTTATAAGATCAAAATAATGGTTACCGTTAACCGGGTGCAGACTTTTATCAATACTCCATATAGTGTAAGTAAAGGTCAGTGGGATGGTGAGTTACGCCAGGTGATCGATCACCCTAATGCACTGATCTTAAATATTGCACTTCGCAAGGTTATAGCAGATGTTGAAAGCAGAATTATTACAAGCGGGCTGCAGGGCGTTAAATTATCCAATCAGTTAATAAAAGGCAATAATATTGTTTCAAAGTCCTTCTTTTTATACGCCCGGGAAGTACGTAACGATCGCACTAAATTAGGGCAGATCAAAAAATACCGTGGCGAGCAGCTTTTAATATCTGATATCACGGTGGAGTTCCTGCGCAAATACGAGGCTTTCATGTTTGAAAAAAAATACTCGCAAAACACAGTTAATAGCTGCTTTAAATATATTCATCGGATTATTAACCAGGCTCGCAAAGAAAAACTGATCAAAGAAAATCCCTTTGATGATTACCGGATGCCGAAGTATATTCAGACAGACCGTGTTTACCTAGTTGATAAGGAAGTGAAAAGCTTGGTAATGCTATTGGATAAGAAGATCAACAAAAGCCAAAAGATAACGTTAAGCTACTTTTTACTTGGCTGCTTCACCGGCATGCGTCACGGTGATTGGAGCAAGTTTAATAAATCCATGATCGAGGAGGGGCAATTGAAATTTCGTGCTACAAAGAACAAAAACCATATTGTTTTGCCGATCGGGCCTACGCTCAGGAAAGTAATTAAATCAATCGAAACCTTACCACCTCCATTTTCAAACCAAAAAAGTAATGTGTATTTAAAGAGCCTGGCAGATAAAGCCGGGATCTCAAAAGAAATTACTACACATACCGGCCGGCATTCGTTTGGTTATATGTGCGCTTCTAATGGCTTACCAGAAAGTACAACGGCCGCACTCATGGGAATTTCGGAAAGAGTTGTAAAAGTATATTACCATCTTGCCGGCACTGATATTACCAGGCAAGCAGCAATATTAAGAACACTTTAGTTTGAATACATAAATTATGTATCTTGGAAGCGAATCTCTAATACCTACATATCATATTCTATGAAAAAGCAAAAAAAAATCCTATTTTCAATCTACAGATATCAATTAGTTCCACTTTCTACGGTAATTCAATCAGAACTATTTCAACGCTATTCTTCTTATGAAGATTTAATTGCAAAGAAAAATACATTTTTTGATGAGATAATAAAAAATGAAAATACAAAATATACCGGTCGAGGATATCCAGTTATAACAAAAATAGAAGCTGCAAAAAAGAACTCCATTTTATTGAGAATGGGTGTTGAAAAAAGCAAAGAAGTAGATAATTCAAACTTTGTAAAAGAAAAAATAAAAGATTATCCCAACATTTATATTTACATCAACAATGAGCCTGAAAAACAATACATTTTAATTCAAAGTAATTCGGACGCTTTTACCGAAACGAAGGCGGTAGCCAATATTCTTGCGACTACTTTAAAAAGAAAACTATCTGTCGACAATCTAGCTATTTACATAGAAAAAAAATTTGATAGCAAGGAGTTTTGGGAAACCATTAAAACATATGAAGGATCTATAAGAGAATTAAAGTTTGAGTTTATCAAGCCGAATATGTCTAATATATCACAATCAGCTGTTAGTAGTATTAGAATATTGAAAGACAAACTTAATTCCCATAAAACAGATCTGTTATTAAAGGCTCCAGCAAGAGGTGTTTTGGAAAATCTGAATGAAGATGATCAAGAAATTAACAATCTTGTTGACTATCAAAAAGAGGGAGGAGGACCACCACCTGAAATTAAAATAACAGGCTTACGGCATTATATTAAAACATCCGAATCGGAAATAACATTTATTTTAGATAGCTTTACCGGCAGCGCAGATGATTTAATAAAAATACTTGATAAAAAAATAAAGTGAAACCTGATATAAAAAAAATATTCTGTGTGTTTGTTTTAGCTATAGCAATTAAGTCTATATGCGTATTTATAGAGAGTGATTATATCGTTGATTTCCTCGGCAATAAGATAGTAGAAATACTTATTACATTAATGGCTATTAATACCGCTACCAATAGTTTTATAGTTTCTAAATTACAGGATATCGGTAATCAATATAAAACAAGTTTTAAAACCACTTACCTAGAAATAAAGAAATCAATATTTGAGCAAATAATTTTAATTATTATTTCAATAGTAGTGTTAACTATTGAACAAAGCAAAACGCTTCATCCGTACATAACAGGAAAGCTGCTTTATATATTTGATGTTATACTTATCTTCAACTTCACTTTTGCATTAGAAATACTGCGTGATACCGGAATGGCAATGTTTGATATTCTTATTGAATTAGATAACGATACTGCTGATAAACCTGAATAATCCATTAGCTGAATGCCGGGATTGGTCCTTAAACACTCAACAACTAAAAGTGTAATTGCCTTTTTTCTACTTCTAGAGTGTCTGAATCACCATTAATAATAAAGAAAAATCCATCTGCGAATGCTTGTGTTATTTCATCTTCTGTATACTGCTGTTCAAATAACTCCATGAGCTTGGTGCAACGGTCGCGTCTTATAGCACGCTCAAAATTTGTTGATTTATGAGTGGTGCCATTATATTTAAATGCTACTAACATATAATTTCTTTATTTTTTATCAATTAATAGGAGAGCGGATCTCAGCAAATCAGACACGCTTGTTTCTTTCTTATGAAAGCTCAAAGGCGCTGACTTATAGAAAAAGAAATCAGCGCTAACACTATATTTTTCTATGGCCTTAATAAAATGCTCCAGGCTAAATGACCGATCACCTCTTTTTATAGCGTAGAAGTTATTCATATGCACCAAGCCTATTGATTTTAAGAACGCTAGTTCGCTGCTAATAGCCTTATGCGCTTTATCATTAACGATACACTCCATTAATGATATCATTCTTTGGTCGTGCAGTTTTAATCTCGGCATTATCAGAATTATATATTATTGTATATTTTTGATAGTACTACTTATTCAATGGTATTGTAATAGATGAGCCCTTTAAATCCATTTTTAATTTTCCAATATGATGGATGGATGCTAGGTCAAATATTAAACCTACTACGCTAAGCGCTATTCCTCCATATAAAAAATACCTGTCTTTATCTATCTTGGGATCGTCGTCATTTCCAATTCCAGGAACACCGATATTCTCATCGTATTTATACTCTTTCTCCATAGAAGTAGCACCGATGAAGGCAGAAATTAAGCCTACTCCCGTAAGTATTGACCCGGTATACGCAATAGCCTTGTACTGGCGTATATCATGCTGAACAATCTTGTTTCTTTCAAAAGATCGATCTGTTATTGTTATTGTTGTGTCCATTTGGGCTTTGCAAATACACGGAGCAAGCAATAGGATAAAAATTACTTTTTTCATATAATATATATTTTAGTTATTTACCAAATGGCATTACAATGGAGGTGCCTTGTAATTTAAGCGCCGCTCTATTTAAGTGATCCAATCCAATTGCATGAATAACAAAGCCAACAATAGCAACACCGGCGCTAACTCCAATTATTGATTTATAAGTGCTTATTTTACTTTTATTGTCATCTCCTATATATCCATTGTTTTGACTTGAAAGGTCAGCTATACTAACTGTTGATACTACTACCCCTATCGCACCCAATCCTTCTAATCCGTTACCAACGCTAGAAAGAACGCGGTATTTAATAATTTCCTTGCCGCTTTCGTCCATACGTCTTTGCAAAACGTTTTGATTATCTAAAAGTCTACTCAAAGCCAAACTGTCTATTTGTTGAGCTTTAGGGAAAAGGGGTAGTAGTAAAAAGCCTAATAATATTTTTTTCATATGGTTTGTTTTAATTTTTATAATCCGGTTAATTGATTTTGTTATTGATAAGTAAAAGTATACCCAGTGGCAGTAGCATTTACAATATGGCATTCTACTGTATTACCTACAGATCCATTCAATTGGCTATATACATAGCTGTAATTTGATAGAATCATCGCTGTATCTAAAATATTACCACCATTCAATGGAACAGAGGCAATAATGGTTATATCCGCTGGAGAAGATATAGGTTGTCTGTTTTTATCAAGTATTGCAAACCTGACTTCGGTATTTCCTCCTCCGCTTTGCGCAGTTGCCGTTATATAAAGTGTTCCCAATCCTTTGTTTGATATAGATGCTTTTTTGCATGATGTAAATAATACTGCAGCAGCTATAATTGTAAATATTTTTTTCATAATCCGGTGTTTAAACTTTTATTTATGAGGTTTTTCTTATAGGTATAGTTGTCTATTTGTTAAAATATAAATTTTTCATATATACATTGATTTTAGTAATGTTGATAGTCATTTATAAGTGTGTATGTTTGTCCTCAATCTTTGATAACCCCACTTAAACAATGCTATTTTGAAAAAAACTATTTCTTTTTCCGGCGTAGTTCGTCCGAAATCCTGTCGGCCTCCATCGCCTTCTCTTTCTTTAGTTGAGAGATTATCGAAACTATTGACCGATCAGTCTTATCGTGAACCAAAGAAACGATCATCCCCTCCAAAACGTTAAGCCATGCTTCATGCTGTATCTGCTTCTCTATTATGGTGCCTGGATCTGTTTTAACTATTATTTCATCATCAAATAATTCTATTGGCAAAAACTTACCAAATTGCCTTTGAAAAGATGATATAAATTTTTTGGTAATGGCTTTTCTACCAGCTTCTTTATCCGTTAGCATTCTTGATAAATGACCTATAGTAATGCCAACGCCTTCGCTTATAGCGCCATTGCTATATCCTTTTTTATTCAATATCTCGATAGCTTCTCTAAGTTGTAACCTATTCACTATTGTTTATTTTGCTCTTTTTATCCTTATTTTTGTAAAAAACATCATGGAAAAATTATTAAAGAATCGTTTTCCGTTATCAAATAAAGTGAGTCAATCCTTGTTTGATATTGCAATGTTTTGTCTCTTGGTATCAGGGTCTTTTTTTCTTGTGACAATATGCTTTTTGGCTTTAATTCATAATTGGCCCTAGGATAAACATACGGTATCGCTGTAAAAACAGCAGATACTATTGCGGCTAACGCAATAACATATGTAGCATTCCTCGTCGTTTTGTTTAATTCAACTATTGATTCATTTATTTCTTCTTGATTTTTATAGTACTTTTTCGTTTCTGTATTGAGTTCAACAATAGAATCGTTTGCTTTTATTACAGAAAATGTATGCTCAGCCTCTAAAGATTCCTTTCTATTTTGCGTATATTTTTCATCAATTATTAAGAATAGATGATAAAAATATTCACGCCCTTTATATTCAGGAGGTGCTGTTTCAATAAAATCAATCCCATAAGAACTTATCTGATAAACAGTTTCATGATAAGGTCCCTGAACTCCTTGTCTTAGCGATGTTCGCTGATCTACTAACTTACTATTGACTAATGTATGAAATAACCTTTTAGATTCATCCCTACCAATTCTTTCATTTGGCATATAGCTCAATCCATCTGAATTAAACTCTTTATTCTTGTTTTCATACAAATACAACAAAGATTTATTTAACGAATCATTCTCCATATCTAATTGTAAATCACAATATTAACATATGTTAATAAAATTAATTGCTCTTTTTGCTCTATTTAATCTTTTTGTTCTTATGTTTGCACTGTCAAGACAAATGTAAAGTCTATTTATGGAAAAAACAATATTAAGGCGCAAAAACAGCGAAAAGATGATAAGCGGCGAGAAAAGGCTCCTGAAAGCTTTTATTGCAAAACAAGGCACTATGATAGATGCTGCGACAGCAATAGGAATTAGCAGGCAGCAACTTCATGTTATAGTAAATGCCGGTTCTTGTAAACCTGAAACTCTTGCTAAAATCCGTGCAGTAATTAATCCCGGATCATCAAACTAAAATGGCACTTCCAACACGTGACGATATCAGAATGATGTACGAGCTAAACAGCAACATAAAAAAGCTGTTGAAAATTCACGCGGCTAATGCAGAGGATAAACTTGTTACTTATGAAGAAGCGCAAGTGATATTAATAAGAAGCCGCACATGGATTCAGGAAAGATTGAAAGATAGTGTAACCGGAATAAGTGATGTTAATATGTATCTTTTTAAAGGAGTTGATTACGTGAAATACGGCAATCAAATACTCTTTAAACAAGCGTCTTTGGAGAGATTAAAACAAGCGATTATTAACCAATCATAATGTATTTACACTATAGCGTAATGCTTATGTGTACTGGATAAAATTAAACCCTGAGGGGTCACCAGATGGAAGCTTTTAATTTATTAAGAGTTTCCATTTTTATTTTTACCCTTTTAATTTGTCAAAATCATGAATGTGAAACAACAATGCATGCTGATCTTTTTAGCTTTTAGCAGTTTGCTATGCTCGGCCCAACAAAAATGCGGCGCCATTATACCCTGGATAACCTATGAAGCAGAGAATATGAATACGACAGGAACTGTTATGGGCCCAAAATATGACCCCTACCAGGTTGAAACGGAATCATCAGGACAAAAATGTGTGCGACTTAGTTCCAACAAACAATTTATTGAATTTACTTCATCTGCTATAGCCAATAGTATGGTGATCAGATTCAACCTGCCTGATAGCAAACAAGGTGGAGGCCTACGTTCTACTTTAGCTATTTATAAAAATGATACGCTGCAACAACAACATCCTATTTCATCACGCAATTCCTGGATGTATGGTAAGTATCCTTTTACCAATGACCCTTCTGCAGGGGTTCCAAGGCATTTTTACGATGAGATACGTATAAAGGATCTTGTAATAAAAAAAGGCGATATCATCCGCATACAACGTAATGACCAGGCAGAAGATAGTGCCAGCTATTGTATTATCGATCTTGTTGATCTTGAAAATGTAGCTCCGCCGGTAATTGCTCCATTGAATTCTCTGTCAATTACTGATAATGCTTTTCGCGGAAGCGATTCTTCTGATGATTATACAGAAGCCTTCAAAAAATGTATTGCAAAAGCAACAGAGACAGGAAAAATAGTTTTTATTCCTGCCGGGACTTTTAAAATTACAGGTGATATAATTTTACCGCCAAACATAACAGTTCAAGGCGCAGGAATGTGGTATACAACCTTTGTTGGGGATGAAAAATTATATACTGATGCCAGCAGAAGAGTGAGATTGAAAGGTACTGGCAATAATATACATATTGCCGATTTTGCGATCGATGGCAAACTGAATTACAGAAACGATGATGAAGACAATGATGGCATCGTAGGCACTTACGGAATAAACTCAACTATTTCGCGTATCTGGATCGAGCATACAAAAGTCGGCATGTGGATCGAGAACTCAAGCAAGTTAAAAATTGCAGGCTGCCGCATGCGCAATACAATGGCCGACGGAATAAATTTTTGTAATGGCATGGCAGAATCAACGATAGACAATTGTACTGCAAGAGGTACTGGCGACGATTGTTTTGCTATCTGGCCAACAGTACGTGGAAAGGAACAATTTTTACCAGGATTTAATCTTATTGCTCATTGTACTGCAGAGTTGCCCTATCTGGCAAACGGCGCTGCTATTTATGGGGCGAATAGCAATGCCATTAAAAATTGTCTATTTACTGATATTTCTCAGGGAGCTGCTATTCTTATCAGCACAACTTTTCCTACAGATGATAAAAATGCGCATATCGATAATAATTTTAGCGGCACAACAATTATTGAAGATTGTACCATTAGAAGAAGCGGCGGTTTTGATCACGACTGGGCCTGGCGCGCATCTTTTGAGATCTGTCTTGATAAACGCAATATCTCGGGAGTTGAGATCAAGAATATAAATATCGAAAATAGTTTATCAAACGGATTAAGCGTGATTGCTAAAAACGAAGCTGATAAAATTGGTGTGTTATCAAATGTTACCTTACAAAATCTAAACATTACAAATTCTGGCATCGGCACAAAAGATAAACATAGTTTGTATATTTCGAGTGGGGCACACGGAAGTCTAACTATTAAAAATTCTGTTATTGCTGACATTAAAAATGAATCAGGCAATTTCATGATAATTAAATAGAACGCTATTTGCAGTAAACACAAAAGCCTTGTAAAATATTTACAAGGCTTTTTATTAGATAGATACAGCTATAATACCTTAGCCGTTACCTGAAATTTTGAATCTGCTTTAACAGTAACATCCTGCGATAAATTCTGATCCGTAGTTATTTGAGTTCTTAAATTATAACTCGATGCCTTTACATAGGTATCTAATGCAGCCGATGTTGGAATAAGTGCAATCGAATTAACATTTTGCGGGATCGTATTAAGAGAAGCCAACAATATCTCATTTGAAGAATCTGTTGAAATATAGATATTGATAGATTTCAGAAAATTAAAATTCTGATTTGACGGGTTCGTAATAGTTAATACAAGGCTTTTAAGGTAGATGTTTTTAACATGATTTGCATCTGTGTTATTACTAGAAAAAGCCTCGGATGAATTGGTTGTATTATTCGGAGTCAAAAAATCAATCGGCAAATTAAGCGGACTTGAAGCCGGTATCGTTATAGAGTCTTCATTCGAAATAGTGAATGTAAGAAGCTGGTCGATCTTTTTGCAGGATGTACTACAAATTAAAAGTGCTAATGCACTAAATATCATTATTCTTTTCATAATCATTGATGAGTTTACTAATACTATTCAAATCCCGAACCATTTTTCCGGAGGCTATCCGATTGGTAAAAACTGTCTTATTGGGGAAATCTTTATACAGGTGGGAACACTGTTAATATCCGTGCGCAAATTAAAAGAGCGAAGTGTGTTGACTTCGCTCATGTGAAAAGTATAAAATAGGAACTATTGTTATTTAGTTGGGACAAAATCCAATACATCGCCGTCCATGCAAAAGCGTTTGTAAGTAGGAGCAGGGCCATCATCGAATACATGTCCTAAATGTGAGTGGCATCTTTTACATTCAACTTCAGTACGTTCTCCATCAGCATCAGCTTTTAGAAAAACACTTGCGGGGTCCAATACCTGGTAAAAGCTTGGCCACCCTGTACCACTTTCAAATTTTGCATCAGAACTATATAAAGGATTACCACAAATAGCACAATAATAAATACCTTTTTTATGGTTATCCCAATATTTGCCGGTGAAAGGTTGCTCTGTTCCCTGCTCACGTGCGATCTGGTAAACTTCCGGCGGTAGTATTTTTACCCAAAAATCGTTACTGGCAGTTACAGGAGTTTGACTGGTATGCGAATAATATGGATTTTTTGAATGATCATAATCTACTACAGGTTTTTGTTGTGCACAAGCTTGTAACGATAAAAATACAATACTCATGAAGATAAAAGGTTTAAAATGGCGCATAATATATGATTGATTTTATTACTTGATAAACGATAAAACAGGCTAAATAGATTGCTTTCTTTTGTTAAGATTAACCTAATTACTAGATGGTAAACCCTATTCTGATACCACCCCAGCGATGATAGTGCCCAGTGTTGAACTCTTGTGATAGATAGGATTGACAATATTCAAGATATAGTTTTCTAAAACAGACTACAATGCCATAATCGGCTTGTACCGTAAAACGGCTAATATCGTTTGATGATATAGTATAAGGGCTGGTTCTGTTAAACAATCCGCCTTGTAAGGTTGCGTCATAGCCAATAACACCGCCTACTAATTGTCCGTATAAATAGTATTGTACTTTTTTTCTGATCGGCCTTGTTGCCGCAACTGATAAAAACCTGTTATTGAAATTCCCTACCATAAAATTGAAACCAGCTGTTAGTTTATCAGAATGCGTTCCTACTCTAAGTTCAGATGCACCGTTCAATAAAAAGTTATTTCTATAAGCCAATATTTTCTTTTCGTAATTGATCTGGTAATCTAAAATGATATCGTTCCTGATCTGGTACTGCCATC
>JABDBG010000023.1 GCA_013288745.1 Bacteroidota bacterium | reverse complement strand
AAATTAGGTATCTTTACATAGATATATTTCGATATGAGTAAAAAAGGGAAAGTTTTAATGGCCATGAGCGGCGGTATTGATAGCACCGTAGCAGCCCTTATGCTTCATAAAGAAGGATATGAAGTGGTAGGCATTACCATGAAAACATGGGATTATGCTAGCAGCGGCGATAATGGAAAAGGTACCAGTAAAAAAGAAACGGGCTGTTGCAATATCGATTCATTTAATGATGCAAGAGCCGCAGCAGTTGAACATGGCTTCCCTCATTATATTTTAGATATCCGTGAAGAGTTTGGCGATTTTGTAATAGAAAATTTTGTTGAAGAATACATGGCTGGCCGTACACCCAATCCATGCGTGATGTGCAACACACATATTAAATGGCGCGCCTTATTAAAAAGAGCCGATGCTATGGGTTGCGATTATATTGCAACAGGCCATTACGCGCAGATTCATCAACATACCAACGGGCGTTATTTTATCCGCAAAGGAATTGATGATACCAAAGATCAAAGCTATGTACTATGGGGTCTGCAGCAAGACCTATTGAGCCGTACCTTATTACCATTAGGAACATACCACAAAACAGAGATCCGCCAGATGGCGCATGATTTCGGTTATCCGGAATTAGCAAAAAAAGCGGAGAGTTATGAAATTTGTTTTGTGCCGGATAACGATTACAGAGGCTTTTTAAAACGCAGGGTAGAAGGTTTGGAAGCACGTGTTGACGGAGGGAATTTCACAGATAAATCAGGCAAAATATTAGGTCAGCATAAAGGGTATCCTTTCTATACCATCGGACAAAGAAAAGGTTTAGATATTGCATTAGGCAAGCCGGCATTCGTAACATCCATCGATCCCGAAACCAACACAGTAGTCTTAGGCGAAGAGGATGATCTTAAAGGAACGGAAATGTTGGTAGCAAAAATGAACTGGATAAAATATGACGGCATGCCCGAAGGTTCAGAAGCATTTACAAAGATCAGGTATAAAGATAAAGGTGCCATGGCAACCCTGCACCCAACAATAAAAGGAGTCAGCGTACGTTTTTACAATGACGTAAAAGGTATAGCACCCGGACAAAGCGCCGTTTTTTATGAAGGTGATGATGTTATTGGCGGCGGCGTAATTCAACGCGCGGAGCAACCTTTTTTATAGAAATTGCCTCTATTTAAGTAACTTCCTATGTATGAGCAGACCCATCTTTACAATAATTATTTCTTTTACACTCTTATTGGCTGCTTGTAAAAAGACCGATCATTCCGTACTTGAACCGGTAAGTGATTATTATCCACTCACAATAGGTAAATATATTACTTACGATGTTGACTCAACTGTACCTATTTATCAAACAACGGCATTGATTTTAGATAGTTTTCATTATCAGGTACAATATATCATTGATGGAACACTCTACGATAATCTTAACAGGCTCGGCTATCACATTACCTGTAATTTTCGTCTTGATTCGACGCACTCGTGGGTTCCATATCATACCGCAATGGCACTAAATACCGGTAGTACGATAGAGTTTAGTCAAGACAATCAGAAATATATAAAATTGGTGGAACCAATTCAACAGGCTTTTTCATGGAACGGGAACGCTTACCTCTACACAGATAATACAGACAGCTTTCAATATTTACAGAATTGGGATTATACTTATGATAGCCTGAACTTTCCTATTACTTTGAATAATTTAATAATAGATAGTACCATAAAAGTGGCCGAGACCAATCAGCAGGTTGGCGTTCAGGATCATACAGATCTTATCGACGGCTATGACACACTTTATAGTACGAACACGTATAGCGTAGAAAAATATGCAAAAGGAATTGGATTGGTGTACCGCAATTTTTTTTACAATATTTATCAGCCGGCAAACAGGAGTCAACCCTTTGATGCGTTTGGATATACCGGGTATGGCCTTACATTTAAAATGATCGATCATAATTAGTGACCGATCATTTTAAATTATTTACAGCTGAAGTAATTAAAGGACCTCTTCTTCGTCAAGATATACTCTCGATAATTTGAACTTATTTGCCGGAGCAACGATCAATGGATATTTTTCTACAGCCACATTGCTTTGTTGTAAACCAAATCCTTTTTCTTCACTTAAAGAAAGTCCTTTGATCCAGAAATAACATTTCATGATCAAACGTTCCATCAACGGTAATTCATTATCCTGCGATAAAAATTTTTCCATCACCACAAATTGAAAATCTCCTACTACATTATTACGTTGCTGACTTTCATAACGGCTGGTAACATTCACTTCTTTATTGATCACTAATTCTTCCACTACTTTTTTGAACATTAAATTAAGTCGCGGAGGTATTCTGAATCCAAGTCTGAATTCTACACGTATAATATCATTGGGGATAATATGCTCAACAATGTATTCGCAGGTATATGGATCATCCAGTGTATCAACATGCACGAACCAATAGATATCTGCACGTTTTGGTTTACCACTTAATATGGAATAGATGATCTTATGTTCAATTTCTTTTGGATTATTAGCGCTCGTTAAATAAACAAGATGCGTACCATATTTAGGAACAGTAGTGTCATTGCTTAACTCTTCTATTTTAGGAATGTATTCTTCCAAACGAACAAACTCTACATAGCGGTTCCTGATCTTTCTTGACCTGAACCATACATACATTATGATGAACAATGCACCGCCCATGATTACCGTAACAAAACCGCCATCGGCAAATTTGCGGATGTTTGCAATTAAAAAGCTGGTCTCGATCGTTAAGAAAACACCCAGGAAAAGATAAATGAATACAGCGTTAACACGACGTGATATCATGAAGTTTGAAAACAGGATAGTAGTCGCCAACATACAAAGCGTGATCGCCAAACCGTATGCAGCACCCATTGCACTGGATGTTTTAAAATATAATACAACTCCGCAACAACCTAAAAATAATAAAGTGTTGATGCCTGGTATATATAATTGTCCTTTTGCCTCAGAAGGATAATTGATCTTCATTTTTGGCCAAAGATTCAAGCGAATGGCTTCAGCTATCAAAGTAAATGATCCGCTGATCAAAGCCTGGCTCGCGATAATAGCAGCAGCCGTTGCAATGATAATTCCCGGAAGCTGAAACCAATCGGGCATTACACCGTAAAATGTTTTTGAAGCAAAAACAGTTCCTTCATGATGTTTTAATAACCATGCGCCCTGACCGATATAAGAAAATATTAAAGCTGTTTTTACAAAGATCCATGACACCTGGATATTTTCTTTACCTACATGGCCCAGATCACTATAGAGTGCCTCGGCACCAGTGGTACAGAGGAAGACCGATCCCAGTAGCCAATAGCCTTTAGGATAAGTACTTAATAATTTGATCGCATAATAAGGATTCAATGCTTTGAATATGCTCCAGTCATCCGAAATATGCATGAACCCCAACACAAGTAACATCGAAAACCAAACAAACATGATCGGTCCAAATAATTTACCGATAGATGCAGTACCAAATTGTTGTACAAAAAACAATGCGGCTAATATTGCCAGCACGATGTAGATGATAGTAGATTCTTGTATCTGACTAAATTCAGGTCTTATTTTTAATCCTTCAATGGCAGATGCAACAGAGATAGGGGGTGTGATCATTCCATCAGCCAACAAAGCGGCGCCACCTAACATAGCGGGTATCACTAACCATTTTTTTTGTCTGCGAACCAAAGTGTATAAAGAAAATATACCGCCCTCACCTTTATTATCTGCCTGCAAGGTTAGAATAACATATTTAACGGTTGTTTGTAATGTAAGTGTCCAGATAATACAACTTAGTGAACCGATTATCAATAGTTCATTGATCACTCTTCCATTTATAATTTCATCAAATACATACAATGGAGAAGTACCAATATCACCGTATATAATTCCTAATGCAATTAGTAAACCTGCGGCTGAGAATTTGTTGTGATGGTTTGACACTAAGATAAATTTTAGTTAGGCGTTATATCGTAAGAAATAATTATATATATAATATTGCTTAAAGATTATACAAATGTATATCCATAACAAATATAAAGTATTAAAAAAGAAAAAATTGCTGCATATTTTTGAGCTATGATGATAAAAAACAGCATTTATAACCAATAGATAACGTACGGGTATATTACACCCTATTATTGTCAGCTTTCCAATTTTGTATGGCTTTTTTGATCTCAGAAGAGGTCATATTTTCCCGTAGAGCTTTATCCGCCAATTGAACAAATTCCTTATCATCAGCAAAACGCAAAGCGATGATCTGGTGCATGGTTAAATGCTTATCAAATAATTTTCCTGTTATAGAAAAATAGCGCAAATTTTCTTCTGCCCTGATAGCGCGGTCCTGCGCCTTTAAGGGAAACCGGCGAAATGCCAGAACACCCAGCAACAATCCAACGCTGATCAATACTAATAATATCGAAAGCAATAAACCATCGGTGCGATAATAAGTATGAAAAAAATAATCGATAGAAATTACTACAGCGGCGATCGAAACAGGATATAACATAAAATGATATACCGGAGAAAACCTTCTATGGTTATCAAAATTTTGTGGAGTCATTATATTGAATTTAAGCTTGATGAATAAATTGTATCAACCTATATATTAATCCTCTCTTTGTTCTTCTGCAAAAGCCCTTTTGTTTACAAAAGAATTAAAAAAGGATAATAACAAACTAAATAATAAAGCATGCCAAAAACTATCTACTTTAAAGCCATGAACAAAATGCGCGTCTATCAAAATAATACAGGCGTTGATCACAAAAAGGAAAAGGCCTAAAGACAAGATCGTAGCGGGTAATGTAAGCAGTATTAAAATCGGTTTTATAACCGCATCTAATATTGCCAATACAATGGCTACTGCTACTGCGGTAAAAATATTATTGTTTACAATGGCTACTCCCGGTAAGATGTATGCCAGAACGAAAACATTCACCGTACTGATCAAAATTTTTAATAAGAATTTCATTGTCGTTAAATTACAATTAGCTCGTAAAAATCTTCGGCCCTTAAATATTTTTCTGATAAAGCCTGCAACTCTTCAGCAGAAACAGTTTTTATCGCAGTCACCGAATCATAAAAATATTTTTCATCCAGATCATTCAAAATAATATTTTTCCACCTGCCGATGATATGAAAAGGTCCATCCAGATCGCCCAATATCGAACCGATGAGGTAGTTGCGTACTAAAGATAACTCTTCTTCATCGATCAATTCTTCCCGCAATAATTTCATTTCTTTGTAGACCTCTTCCACTGTTGCTTCGCATACATCCTTACCTGCTTCTGTACTGATCAGCCAGGCACTGTCTTGTATATGGTTTTGGATATAACTATGGATACCGTAAGTATACCCTTTTTCTTCACGGATATTGCTCATCAATCTTGATCCAAAAAATCCGCCGAATAAGGCGTTCAATACCATCGTCTTCATATAATCAGGATGGTGGCGCGTTGGAAAAGGTCTTGCCATTCTGATGGCTCCCTGTACACCGTTTGCATCATTTTGAATGCGGTATTTTTTTTCTTTTGCAGGAAGTATCCCGTGTGGAGGTAAAATTATTTGCTGTTTATTTAATGATAAGCTACCAAAGTTTTTATTCAATTGCTGAAATATATCTTTTGGTAATAATCCTGCAACAAAAATGATACATTTTCCGTTCAGGTAATATTTATTAAAATGTTGTTTTAACTGGTCAGTAGTTATTGCATCATAATCAGCAGCAGTGATCACTTTTCCGTAAGGGTGTGCTTCCCCAAATACGTAAGCATCAATTAAACGGTTAGCAACAAAATCACATTTCTGTAAACTTACAGATAGTTTTTGCTTGCAGATTTGTTTGTAGGTTGCTAATTCATCTTCCGGAAAAACAGAATCCGAGATCATTTCTCTCATTACCGGCAGCAAAACATTTAAATGTTTATTCAAAGTATGTAAAGACAAAGAAGCAACTTCATTTGAACAATTACGATTGCAATGTGATCCATAGTACTCAAAATGCTCGTTTATCTGAAAAGCTGTTTTGGTTGATGTACCGTTCTTCAGCATATGGTTGGTCACGGCCGCGACTGCATTGGCAGACTCATAACTATTGCCTGCATAAAAAACCATTTCCAATTGCAGCACATCCTGTGCGCCAGCATTAATTGCATAAACTTCTACACCATTGTCTAACGTAAATTTTTCGTATGGCTTCAATTGCAAATTAAATTCTGTCGCGTCTTTTATTTCCGGGGCTATCGTTCTATTGATCATTTTATTTTTTTTGATATATGCTTAACGCTAAACGCACAATGCTGAAAGCATACTGCAAAGCATTTGGCTTCAGCGTTAGGCATTAAGCGTTATTTGAGTAATAATAAAGTGTACTGCAATTTTTTTCATCAAAAACTATACGGCTCTCCGTGATAATATCTGTGGTTGTAACGGCCTGGTATTTTCCCAACTCTGTATTGATAAGGTTAGCATCTCCCAGTAATTCGTATACCGCTAAGCTATCGGCACGTTCAGTGATGCTCATATCATTGAAGGCCATGGTGCTTTCTGTTTTGTTTTTTACTTTCTCCAATTCTTTTGCGCTAACGCCTTCGGCCTGTAATTTTTTTAATTCTTCGTTGATCGCAGCATCAGCATCAGCCATGCTTACGCCTTTTAATAATTTTCCTTCGATGGTTAGCAAACCTGCATCGGTGCTGCCTACATGATAACATTCAACGTTGCTGAACAATTTTTTTTCTTTTACCAATGATTGAAATAAACGGGAAGAGCCCCCACCGCTCAAGATTTCTGTGATGAGATCAACAACATAATATCTTTGATCCAAACGCGGATAAATATGCCAGCATTTGTAAATAGCATCTAACGGCACATTGGCTCTTACTTCTAATTTTCTTGCTTCAGTTTGTTTGGGTTCTTGCGGAAGATCGCGTTTATATTTATTACCTGCAGGAATTGGTGCAAACCATTTTTCTGCTAACATTTTTACTTCAGCAATTGTTACATTTCCTGCTACAACTAAAATGGCATTCGATGGTGTATAATGTTCAAGGAAAAAATCTTTCACATCTTGTAAAGTAGCATTTTCAACATGACTCAATTCTTCGCCAATCGTCATCCATTTATAAGGATGTTTAGTGTAAGCCAGTTTGCGCATTTTATGCCAAACATCACCGTAAGGTTTATTAATATAATGTTCTTTAAACTCTTCGCTTACCACTTTACGTTGCACTTCCAGACTTTTTTCGCTGAAAGCCAGACTTAGCATACGATCACTTTCCAGCCAGAAAGCTGTTTCAATGTTTTCAGCAGGCAACTGACAATAGTAATTAGTAAGATCATTGGATGTGTAGGCATTGTTTTCTCCACCTGCAATCTGTAAAGGCTCGTCATAAACCGGAACATTCACACTTCCACCAAACATCAGGTGCTCAAATAAATGTGCAAATCCTGTTTTGTTGGGGTTTTCATCTCTTGCTCCCACATCGTAAATGACATCTATCACCGCCATTGGGGTACTTTTATCTTCATGTACCAAAACTCTTAGCCCGTTGGCAAGAGTAAACTTCTCATATTGAATCATTTTGCAAAGTTAAGGGGCGGATACAGTAAAATATAACAGAAATAATAGTTTTACTTATTTCGGTATTAAAAATATTTAGATACAAGAATATCGCTAAAAATACAGTCGGATCAATGTACTTTTACACGTAAATTTGGGTTAACAAGCGGCAGATCTTTGATCAACCCCGAAAGCTTTCGGGATGTCACTCCCTTCAACGGTATACCAATAAGGAGCAAAAACTCACTAATTATGAATTTAAACGACCTATATCAAAAAGCGCTCAATTTCGAATTTCTTTCTGTAGAAGAAGGGGTATTTCTATTTGATAATGCACCGCTGACAGAATTAATGTTTGTAGCAGATGAACTACGTAAAAAGCAAGTTCCACACAACAAAGTAACCTGGATCATTGACCGTAATTTAAATACAACAAATGTCTGTATTGCCAATTGCAAATTCTGTAATTTCTATCGCATACCGGGCCATAAAGATGCGTACATAACTGATATTGAAACCTACAAAAGAAAAATTGACGAGACCATCAAATATGGCGGCGAGCAATTATTATTACAAGGTGGCCATCATCCCGATCTTGGTTTAGATTATTATGTTGGTTTGTTTAAAGAATTGAAGAGCTTATATCCGAATTTAAAATTGCATACGCTTGGTCCGCCGGAAGTGGCGCATATTGCTAAGGTTTCTAAAAAAACGCATGTAGAAGTATTGCTTGCATTAAAAGAAGCAGGACTGGATAGCCTTCCGGGTCCAGGTGCAGAGATATTGGTTGATAGGGTTCGTCGCTTAATAAGCAAAGGGAAATGCGGTAGCCAGGAATGGTTAGACATTATGCACGAAGCCCACAAACTAAATATCACCACATCAGCAACAATGATGTTTGGCCATGTTGAAACAATCGAAGAACGAATGGAACACCTGGTAAAAATAAGAGAAGTGCAAAGCAGAAAGCCGGAGCACGCAAAAGGCTTTATTGCTTTTATTCCATGGACGTTCCAGGACGTCGATACACTGCTGACAAAAATAAGAGGTGTTCATAATTTAACAACTGCAGAAGAATACATCCGCATGATCGCGATGAGCCGTATCATGTTGCCGAATGTAAAAAATATACAGGCGAGCTGGTTAACAGTCGGTAAAAAAACAGCACAAATATGTTTGAATGCAGGCGCGAATGATTTTGGATCTATTATGATCGAAGAAAATGTTGTAAGTGCCGCAGGAGCGCCACATCGCTTTACCAGCAAGAGTATCCAGGAAGCCATCAAAGAAGGCGGCTTCGAACCTCAGCTACGCAATCAACAATACGAATTTAGAAAAATGCCGGTAGTAATGGAAGAGCAGGTGATCGATTATTAATAAAACTATTTATGAAAGAAAATAAATTATTGCAATGGTTCAAGATCATTGCCATTGCAGAAGGGGTATCTTTTTTAGTGTTATTATTGATCGCGATGCCGTTAAAATATATGGCCCACTATCAACAACCGGTAAAAATTGCGGGGATGACACACGGTATTTTATTCATTACTTTTTTAATTCTTTCTTTTGAAGTAGGAGGTAAGCTGAAAAAGAACTTCGGCTGGTTTGCCAAAGCATTTATTGCGGCCATAATTCCTTTTGGCGCTTTTGTATTTGAAAGACAATTTCAAAAAGAGATGCTTGCAGAACAAATTAATTAACCTCACTATTTTATTGAATGAAAACGATCCTTCTTTTCGCAAGCTTGCTTGTTTGTTTAACGGCTTGCCATACGGATGCTAATAAAGCGCTTAAACAACTTACTGTTGATGCAGATAGTGTTGCTATCAATTATTTTAAAGGCGATGGAACTTTTGATACGGTTGTAACAGTAAAAATAATCAGGGATAAAAACGCTATTAATAAGCTGAGTGAACTTGTTTCGGATAAATCAACAGATCCGGAAGTTAAGTGCGGTTACGATGGTTCCTTACATTTTTTTAAACAAGACAGTGTAATAGCAGATATTTATTTTAGAATGAATGATGAACATTGTATGTTGTTCTCTTTCTTGCAAGAGGGAAAATTGAATGCAACAGTTCTATCTGCAGATGCAAAGCAATTTTTAGAACAGGTTGAAAAGAATTAATTCTACCCGATCTCAGCAACAAGCATATCCTTACTCAACATATCAGATATGTCACGGATAGTTGCCGCGGGACCGCTAATATTATTGCGTGTTCCCTGAGATAATACGTAATCGATCACTTTATCCGTTTCGTCTTCAAAACGTATAGTCGGCTTAGGTTTTTCTTGTAACCAAGCCTCGATCTTTGGATAATGTTTTTCTTTCAGGCTTTTAATTACAGGGATATCAAATTCTTTTATTGATGCAGCGTTACATTGTTGTTCGTACTGGCTCTTCATTGGAATGGTAAAAAGTTTTTTACCCATGTACATGGCTTCTGCCGGTGTTTCAAAACCTGCACCACACAATATTCCCTCACAGGTTGTAAAACTGCCTGTAAAATCAAACGTGTTTACGGGGCGCACCAAACAGTTTCCTACGTTATATGCTTTTTTGCAACGTTTAGAAAATATATGCCACTGCACATCTTTAAATTCGCTGCAAACTTTTACCAGTTTTTTCTCATCATACGCCGGTAAGTAAACTGTATAATGTCCCATGTTTTTAGGAGTGGCATTGCGTATCTCTCTTCTGATAACAGGTGTAAAAATATCGTTGCCGTATGTTTTAAAATGAAAACCAACGCCTTGTCTGCAGGGTGCATAATACCGTAATACCAACCACGATAAAGGATCAGCCTTTAATGGCTTTGGAGCATTTTTATGCAACACGGCATATTGATGACTCATTGCCATGCAGGGAACATTTTTAATTTTGCAGGCCCATGCACTGATGGGTTCAAAATCATTTATTACCAGGTCATAATCTTCAACCGGCAGGTCTTTTATCTCTGCTAAGAATTTTTTTGATTGCAGTTGTTTTAATGTTTTGTAAAAATCGATACCGCCTTTCTTACCAAAAACAAAACTTAAACCCTTTCTGCGGTACTTTATAAAGTGATTCAGATCAATATCAGCTTCTGTACCACTCACTAAAATATCCAGCTCGCATTTTTTTTCAAGCATGGGAATAATTTCGTTGGCACGACTGATATGTCCGTTTCCTGTTGCTTGTATGGCGTATAGTACTTTCATAATTTTAAGAGGCTAGGTGAAAATCTTGCATCATCATTTTAAACAATTCTGTTGTGCGCAGGTAAGCGGCTTCGTCCATATAAATAGAATCGTTTGATTCGTTCACTTCTGTATCCTGCTGGTAATAATAAATATCCCAATTGTCATCCTTGTATTCCAAAGCAGTAAGGTTTTCGATCCAATCACCGGAATTGAGATAGTTCACCTTCCCTTTTTCGGTTACGATCTCTCTATTGCAAGGTTGGTGTATATGTCCGCATAGCACGTAATCATATCCTTTTTCAATGGCGATCCCTGCGGCAGTATCTTCAAAACTGTTGATATATTTTACAGCACTTTTTACAGAGTTTTTTATTTTTTTAGACAAAGAGATTTTGCCCCTACCCATTTTTTTGCTGATATAATTAATAAAAGAATTAATGTAAATAAGCATATCATATCCAACAGCACCCAGCTTTGCGAGCCATTTACTATACTGCATCGTAACATCAAATACATCTCCATGAAATATCCAGCTACGGGTATTATTGGTATGATGGATAACCATTTTATTTACGATATGGAAATTGCCGATAGAGAAGTTTTCGAATCTGCGTAGCATTTCATCATGGTTACCGGTGATGTAATACACTTTTACGCCACGGCTAAGCATGCTCGTAATTTGTTTAATTACCTGCATGTGCCCTGTTGGCCAATACTTTTTGCTGAATTGCCACATGTCGATAATGTCGCCGTTCAAAACCAGTATGCTGGGATCTATTGTAGAAAGGTAGCGGGATAATTCGTTGGCGTGGCAGCCATAAGTTCCAAGGTGAACATCTGAAATAACTGCAACATCCATTTTTCTTTTTTCCAAAGTGTATATACTTTGTACAAAGTACTCAACTGTATGTTGCTAAATTGTAAACTGGATATTAACTAAATGTGATATTTAACCTATACAGCCTCTTTTTTGCTCACTAAAGTAAAGCCGAAAGTAGTACCAACATCTAATGTGCTTCGCACGTGCATAGCTTGGTGGTGGGCTTCAATAATATGCTTGCAAATGGATAGTCCTAATCCGCTACCACCGCCTTTTCTGCTTCTTGCCAGATCTGTTCTGTAAAAACGTTCAAATATTCTTCCTAAGTGTTCTTCAGCAATGCCCGAACCATTATCACTGATCTCGATTAAAATTCTTTCACCATCGATCTTATAAAAACTTGCTTCCACATCACCATGTTGTTTGCCGTATTTGATGGCATTGTCAACAAGGTTAGTTGCAACCTGTCTTATTTTTTCCTTATCGGCAAAAACGGTCAAAGGCAATTCACAACCTTTTTTTATTGATAATTTTATTTGTCTTTCATCTGCTTTGATTGACAATGATTCAAATACTTCTTTAAAAATATCCTGTATCACAAAGTTTTCCAGGTATAATTCCTGTTCACCGCTTTCCAGTTTGGTAATTTCATCAAGGTCATCAACAAGGTTAACTAACCTATCAACATTTCTTGATGTACTGACCAGAAATTTTTTATTTACTTCCGGGTTATCCAAGGCGCCACCGTTCAATAAAGTGTCCACATAGCCTTGTATCACAAAAATGGGTGTCTTCAATTCATGCGAGAGGTTTTGCAAAAATTCTTTTCTGTACGCCTCATTTTGTTTTAATACTTCTATCTCGGCTTTCCTTTGCTTGGCCCACGTTTCAACATCTTCTCCTACTTCATCCACGCTTTTTTGTGGTAGAATATTCTTGTAATAAAATTCTTCTCTTTTACTTGCTTTGGTTTGATATATTAGTTTATAGATCAGTTTTATCTTTCGGTACACAAAGGTTTGCATAGTGTACAGGATCAATCCATAACTACCTGAAAATACTATGATAAAAAAAGTAAGGATGATCCACCAGTTAGGATCTATTAAATAAATACTCAGGCTAATCGGAACTGATAGCGCCAGTGCCGCTAAAGCAGACAATTGTTGCGGAGAAAAATTTTTAGGTGATAACATACCTACACGTTTTGATGGGCTTAGCGTAAAGATAAATTATAGTTCAAACTTATAACCAACTCCTTTTACGGTGGTAATACAGTCTAATCCCAATTTTTGGCGGATCTTGCGGATATGTACATCGATGGTACGATCGCCTACAATTACTTCGGTGCCCCAAACCTGGTTCAGTATTTCGTTTCGTAAAAAAACTTTACCGGGCTTAGAAGCAAGAAGCGCTAGTAATTCAAATTCTTTACGGGCAAGAATGATATCGTTACCCTGGTAATTCATGATGTATTTTTCGCGGTCAATTTTGAGATCGCCAATTTGTATTATGGCGGTTTCTCCCTTAGTCAATCTTCTAAACAAAGCATTTACTTTGCTGACTAAAACTTTAGGTGTTATTGGCTTGGTAACATAATCATCTGCACCTGTTTCCAATCCCCAAACTTCGGTACCCTCATCGCTGATGGCAGATAAGAAAATGATCAGCGTGGCATAAAATGCAGGTTGCTGGCGAAGGATATTACAAACTTCAATACCGTTTTTACCCGGCATCATTATATCCAGAATGATAAGGTCCGGCTGATGTTTTTTTGCCTGTTCGATGGCTTCGTCGCCATTTTTAGCAGTTATAACATTATACCCTTCTTTTTGCAGATTGAACTGTAGTATCTCAAGGATATCCGGTTCATCATCAGCAATTAATATTTTCTTAACAGCGCTCATATATTATTTGCAAAAGTAGTTTATCATAGTAAGTATTAAGCCAGTTTGAACGTATTCCTTGTATTATCAAATTGTTAAGCGATTTGTTGTATTGGTATTACATATTAAAAAGGTTAGCGTAACTTAGTAGCTTTAAAGGAACACATGTTAAAGCTTTTTCTCCTTTCTTTATTATCGATATTCTCTCTTACGGTTTTTGCTTCTGTAGATACGGTGAAGGTACCGTTTGCCCGTATCCTTTTTCATGATAAAATAGCGAATGAACAAAAATTACTGGATAAGGATGATGGCCACCTTGATGGCATGCTTAAAGTTAGCGCTAATGATGAAATAAACCTTCAGGTTACGGATATAATGTTTCGCCGGATCAATGAACTGGCGGATTCGGTAGAAGTAAATAATAAGATTCCTTCCAACAATGATAAAGTACGCTACCTTGTTTTTATCAAAGATCTTGTAAGGGATTTTCGGATGGCTTATGAAGCAAAAGAGATCAATCCCGCGTTAGCAGGACTGTTGGTCGATAATTTCCAAAAGATCATGGAAGCCAATATTGATACACTCAGTATGGCGCCATATATTGCCCAGGTACCTTACGAGATAGGACAGATCAATGCAGATATTTTTAAAAAGAATATAGGATACAATAAGAGTCTTAGCATATTGTACCTGAAATATTGTGGGTTACATCCTGATAAAGTACTTTCGACCATAAGGCCATATGTAAATGAATCTTTTGCTGATAGCCTTATCACAGCCACTACATTGCGTGATCCGGTGCAGGTATATGATTATGCATCTGCTGTTAACTCTCCCGAAGGGCAATTAATACATCGCAATACAAATGCTACTGTAAAAGTTGTGGCATCTTTAAGTCAGACACCGAATGCATTATTCTATTTCCCTTTTTTAGATAATATCCTCAGTAAAAAAATAACGATCGACAGTATAAAAAAATATATTGGCGACGGAGATAAGGTCGATTATTTTAAATTATTGGTAAAGACTGAAATTGGCTATAACCTCAGGCTCATTAGCAAAGACACGCCGATTGCAATGATGGGTACGAATGGTTTACGCGATGTACTGCAGAAAAAAGCCATTGAAGATTTTATTACACCGATCAATGAATTGCACGAGCAAACCAATTTAAATATTCGCATGAAGGCTATAGAGCCGTTAACTGCAGAAGAAATTTATTATGTATTGGTAATGGGTGAAGATGATATTTATACATCGAGTTATAAGTACGCTTTTGACAGGATGATTCAGAAGATGGGCCCCACGCCACGAAGCGATCAATTACTGATCAATGTAAATATGGACTACTTTAAAAAGTTCATAAAGATGGCAGCTAATTTTAATCAGCTAAATACTTTTTTAAATTTAATGCCGAAAGAAAATTCTCAGGCTTTGATGAAAGGGTTTGTTGCTAACCTTGATAATACAGGCAGTCTGGAAGATGCTGTTGATGTTGCAGATAGTTATAGCAGTATTAAAGACCCGGGGTTGTTAAAAACGATTTTACAAAACGTAAAAGACAACGAACAGAAAAGTATAGCAGATGGTAATACAAAGGGTAGAATTATTTATGGGTTACTAAAAACAATTTTTGAATCCGCGAATGATCCGAGTATTGATCTTACCAATGAAATAGGGATTCCTTCTATCTATAGTGTTGCCGATTCTGTATTGGCAGATGATAGCGGTAGAATAATTCAACAGGTTTTCTTTTATGGTGATGCCGACGGTAAAAAATATTTTCCTGATTTCGTTGGTTCTTTTTCTCCGAAAGATTGGAAAGTGACAATGCAGAAAGAATGGGTAGAGATCAAATCCATCAGAGGAAAAAAAGTCTGGATCTTCGCTAATCGCCCATTGGATAATGACACCAACCTGGATGATTCTGCTCAAATTCATTTGAACAGGTACTTATATAAAAATGACCTTGAACCTTCGGTTGTTATTCACAGAGGCCATAGTTACTGGTTGCCACGCACTATTTCAAGGATGCCGAATACTGCAAAAATTATTGTGCTGGGATCTTGCGGCGGGTATAAAAATTTAAATGAGATATTAGATATTTGTCCGGATGCACATATCATATCAACCAAAGAAATAGGAAAAGGCGATATCAACAAACCTATATTGAATTACCTGAATCAGAATCTTATTTCCGGAGATAGATTGGTGTGGCAGGATATGTGGTACACCCTAAGCAAATATTTTGCAGCAGATACAAATAAGGATGTAAGAGACAGCTGGGATAATTACATACCGCCTTACAAAAACTTAGGCGCCATTTTTATTAAAGCATATAATAAAAAGATAGAACAGCAGTAGTATGAGTGAACCGACTAAGGATAAAAAAATATTTGATTTCTTTTTGCTTCGAAGGGTATTTAGTTTTGCTGCACCCCATAAAAGTAAATTTTACTGGTCCATTTTCCTGGCGATCTTTTTGGCGGTGATAGCTCCTGTCAGGCCATGGCTGATACAAATTACGATCAACAAAGGATTTAGGGACGGTGCGCATATCTGGATTTTTAAGGGGCCCATACAAGTCATCATCGGTATTACAATTATACAGTTAGGCTTATTATTGATCGAAACTGTCTGCCGTTTTGTTTTTACTTTCTATACCGCAGCACTCGGACAAAATGTAGTGAAAGACATGCGTGTGGCTACTTACGAAAGAGTGATCGACCTTAACTTATCTCAATTCGATAAAACACCTATTGGCACATTAACTACAAGAACGATCAATGATATAGAATCCATCAACGATATTTTTAGCGATGGCCTGATACCGATCATTGCAGACTTTTTATCGATCATTGCCGTTGTTGCGTATATGTTTTTTGTTGACTGGAAATTGACACTGATATGTCTTGCACCTTTTCCGGGCCTCATCATTGCCACTTATTACTTTAAAGAGAGTGTTAATAAATCTTTCATTCGCGTAAGAAATGCAGTGGCACATTTGAATGCTTTTGTGCAGGAGCATTTAACAGGTATGGGAATTGTGCAGGCCTTTGCTGCAGAAGATAGAGAATTGAATAAATTTAATAAGATCAATGAGGAACATCGCAACGCGAATATCAGATCGATCTTTGCTTATTCTGTTTTTTTTCCGATCGTAGAATTAGTAATGGCTTTATCATTGGGCTTATTAGTTTGGTGGGCAGGCGGACAAGAAAATGCCAACGCAGCAGGAACCATTACGGCTTTTATTCTTTGTCTAAATTTATTGTTTCGTCCCCTTCGTGTGATGGCAGATAAATTCAATGTCTTACAAATGGGGATGATCGCTAGTGAAAGGGTATTTAAGGTTTTAGATAATAATGATATCGCAACAAATACAGGAACAGTTATAACACCGACAATTGGTGGTGATGTCGAATTTAGAAACGTTTGGTTTGCTTATACAGATGAACATTATGTTTTAAAAGACATCAACTTTACGATCAACTCCGGCGAAACATTAGCGATTGTAGGAAATACAGGAAGTGGTAAAACTTCAATCATCAGTTTGCTGAATCGCCTTTACCACATTCAAAAAGGTAGTATCACGATCGACAATATTAATATTGAAGACTATGAGCTTTCTTTTCTGCGCAGCAAAATAGCGGTTGTACTACAGGATGTGTTTTTATTCAGCGGATCTATTTATGATAATGTTACACTTCGCAATAGTGCCATCAAAAAAGAAGAGGTAATTGCAGCAGCAAAACTCATTGGCATACATGATTTTATTATGCGGCTTCCGGGAGGTTATGATTATAATGTAATGGAGCGAGGTGCTACTTTATCATTGGGACAAAGACAATTGCTTTCTTTTGTACGTGCCTTATTATATGATCCTTCTATTTTAATTTTAGATGAAGCCACATCTTCTGTGGATACGGAAAGTGAACAATTGATACAATCTGCCATTGATAAATTAATTGCCGGCAGAACTTCCATAATAATCGCTCACCGGTTATCGACAATTCGCAAAGCCAATAAGATTATTTTGCTTGAAAAAGGCGAAATAAAAGAAATTGGCACCCACGAAGAATTGATCCAGGAAAAGGGTATTTATCATCAATTACACAAAATGCAGTTCGAAAAGCAGGTAAATATTGTTTAATTAGTCTCTATTTCAAAATATTCCCTTTTTTTACAATTTTAGATTAGACTTTTTCGGTTTTCAGACCTCCGGTGCTTATCTTTGCGGCAAATTTAGGAAATAAAATGGCAAAAAATAGCATAAAAGCATTACTGGTAGCGACTCTCAGCTTATTTATGATATTATTTTGCAATATCTGTACGGCTCAGGAGATCACTACTTTGCCTGTAGAGCAACATACTTCAGAAAAAAAGGAAGAAAAGTTGGATCCGGCGAAGATCATTATGGATCATATCAAGGATTCACATGAATTTCACTTCTTCAGTATCGGCAGCTTTAATGCAAGCATTCCTTTGCCTGTGATTATCTATTCTCCTGCAAATGGCTTAACTGAATTCTCTTCTTCAAAATTCGGCGAGGACGGCGATATTATTTATAATGGCTACGGCTTAGATGAGAACAAACAGATCTATTCATCAGACGGGACAAAAGTGTATGATTTCTCTATCACTAAAAATGTGGTGCAGATGTTTTTGGCATTAACCATTTTAGTAGTGATCATGATATCTGTTGCTAAAAAATATTCAACCGGACAGGGCTTAAAAACTGCACCAACAGGTTTACAAAATGCGATCGAACCAATTATCACATTCGTAAGAGATGATGTAGCAAGACCTAACCTTGGTAAAAAAGCAGATAAATATCTTCCTTATTTGTTAACAGTGTTTTTCTTTATCCTTATCAATAACTTATTAGGTTTGTTACCGGGTTCGGCGAATGTTACCGGCAATACGGCATTTACTTTAGTGCTTGGTATCATTTCATTGATCGTTATTTTGTTTAGTACCAACAGGCATTTTTGGGGTCATATTTTCTGGCCTCCGGGAGTTCCTTTTTTAGTTAAGATAATTTTGATACCGATCGAATTAGCTGGTGTATTATTAATTAAACCGGCTGCATTGGTTATTCGTCTTTTTGCTAACATGGTAGCGGGGCATATCATCATTTTAAGTTTTATTGTTTTGATTTTTATATTCGGTGCAATGGCAACTGTTGCAGGTTATGGCTTTTCTCCATTATCTGTAGCGTTTGCAGTATTTATTTATTGCATTGAAATATTAGTGGCATTTATCCAGGCGTTTATTTTTGCGAATTTAACCGCTGTGTTCATTGGCCAGTCTTTAGAAGGCGGCCATGGCGAAGGAAATGGCCACGATGATCCAATTATTGCGTAATTTTTTATTCATTCATAAAACAACAGTTATGTCATTATTGAACATTTTGTTAGATGCTTCTTTAGCAAACGCTGGCGGTGCAATTGGTGCAGGTTTAGCTGCGATCGGCGCGGGTATCGGTATCGGTTTAATCGGTAAAGGTGCTGCTGAATCAGTTGCTCGTCAACCGGAAGCTGCTAATGATATTCGCGGTAACATGATCCTGACTGCTGCATTCGTAGAGGGTGTTGCCCTTTTTGCAGTGATCGCGGGTTTACTAGCGGTATTGAAAGCTTAGTCTACAGTATTACTGCATCTGAAGTACAGGACGGAGGATGCAGTAATGCTTAACTTGTTTGTTTTAAAGCGTTTAACCATTAGCGTGAGCTAATCTAAAATATATACCATGGATTTACTATTGCCGCATTTTGGCCTTATTTTCTGGACAATGTTGTCTTTTATAATAGTGTTGATCATTCTTAAAAAGTTTGCATGGTCACCTATTCTATCTTCATTGAATGAAAGAGAAAAATCAATTGCTGATTCTATTGCTTTGGCAGAAAAAGTAAATGCGGAAATGGCGCAGTTGAAAAATGATAATGAAGCATTATTGATACAGGCGCGTGAAGAAAGAGCTTTATTACTAAAAGAAGCAAAAGAAACAAAAGATAAGATCATCGGCGAGGCAAAAGACCAGGCAAAGATCGAAGCGGCGAAAATCATCAACGATGCACAAGCGGCTATCAACCAACAAAAAATGGCTGCTGTTACTGAATTAAAAAACCAGGTTGGCAAATTAGTTGTAGAAGTAAGTGAAAAAGTTTTGCGCAGAGAATTAGCCAATAAAACAGAACAGGAAAAATACATCAAGCAATTATCAGAAGAAGTTAAACTTAATTAATTTGATCATTTGGAGATTTGAAAATGTGATGATGAATTGAATCGGATCACATCACCAAATCGCCAAATTATCACATCATCAAATCAGAAATGAACAATCCAAGGTTAGCAGGCAGGTACGCAAAAAGTATAGTTGATTTGTCAATTGAACAAAATCAATTAGAAGCGGTGTATGCGGATATGAAATTCATAACAGCTATCTGCAAAAGCAATCCTGATTTTGTAACGGTATTACGCAGCCCGATCATCAAAGGTGATATAAAAGGTAAAATAGTAGCATCTATTACAAAAGAAAGAGTATCAAAATTAACTTCTGCTTTTATCACTTTGCTGATAGTAAAAGGAAGAGAACAAGATCTGCCTGAAATTGCCAATGCATTCATTGATCAATACAATACAATAAAAGATATTCACAAAGTTAAGATCACAACCGCTGTTCCGGTCGATACAGCTTTTACGGATTCGATCGTAACTAAATTGAAAGCAGCTTCGAGCATTAAAAATGTAGAAGTGGAAAATGCGGTGAATGAAGAATTGATCGGCGGATTTATTTTAGAAACAGGTGGAAAATTAATCGATGCAAGTGTGTTGAAGGACCTGAACGAATTGAAGAGAGAATTTTTGAACAACGAGTACATTCATAACATAAGATAATTTTATAAAAATAAAACAAGATGGTAGACATTAAACCAGATGAAATATCCGCGATATTACGTCAACAGCTAACCAACTTCGACGCGGGCGCAAGCCTTGAAGAAGTGGGAACTGTATTGCAAGTGGGTGATGGTATTGCCCGTATCTATGGCTTAAACAATGTTCGCTCTGGTGAATTGGTTGAGTTTGGCAATGGCATTAAAGCGATCGCTTTGAACCTTGAAGAAGATAACGTAGGTGTGGTATTGATGGGTGACAGCGCCGGCATTAAAGAAGGCGATAAAGTAAAACGTACAGGAAAGATCGCATCTATTAAAGTAGGTGAAGGTATGAGCGGACGTGTTATCAATACATTAGGTGAACCAATTGATGGTAAAGGTCCTATAAAAGGTGAATTATACGAAATGCCATTGGAGCGTAAAGCACCGGGGGTAATTTTCCGTGAACCGGTTAAAGAACCATTACAAACAGGTATCAAAGCAATTGATGCGATGATCCCGATCGGGCGCGGGCAAAGAGAATTGGTTATCGGTGATCGCCAAACCGGTAAAACAGCTATCTGCGTTGATACGATCATCAATCAAAAAGAATTTTATGCAGCAGGTAAACCTGTTTACTGTATATATGTTGCGATCGGTCAGAAAGCTTCTACCATTGCAGGTATCATGAAAACGTTGGAAGAAAATGGTGCAATGGCGTATACAACGATCGTTGCAGCTTCTGCAGCAGATCCTGCTCCATTGCAATTCTATGCGCCATTTGCGGGTGCTGCGATCGGAGAATTTTTCCGTGATACCGGCAGACCAGCACTAATTATCTATGATGATTTGTCTAAGCAAGCAGTTGCTTACCGTGAAGTCTCCTTATTATTGCGTCGCCCACCGGGACGTGAAGCTTACCCTGGAGATGTATTCTATCTGCATAGCCGTTTATTGGAAAGAGCTGCAAAAGTTATCGCTAAAGATGATATCGCAAGACAAATGAATGATCTTCCTGAATCTATTAAACATTTAGTTAAAGGTGGAGGTTCATTAACAGCCTTGCCTGTTATTGAAACACAAGCAGGTGACGTATCTGCATACATTCCGACAAACGTTATTTCTATCACTGACGGACAGATCTTCTTAGAAGGTAACTTGTTCAACGCTGGTATTCGCCCGGCGATCAACGTAGGTATTTCTGTTAGTCGTGTTGGTGGTAATGCGCAGATCAAATCAATGAAGAAAGTTGCCGGTACACTAAAACTGGACCAGGCGCTTTACAGAGAATTGGAAGCGTTCAGTAAGTTTGGTGGTGACCTTGATGCCGCAACTAAAAATGTAATTGACAAAGGAGCAAGAAATGTGGAATTGTTGAAACAATTGCAATATTCACCAATGTCGGTTGAAAAGCAAGTTGCCGTTATCTATTTGGGTACACAAGGTATCATTAAAGATGTGGCGGTTAAAAATGTAAAAGCATTTGAAGCTGCTTTTTTAGCAGAAATGGATAACAAACTTCCTGAAGTTTTAGTTGAATTTAAGAAAGGAAATTTACCGCAGGACGGCATCAACAAAATGGTTGATCTTGCTAAGAGTTTAATTCCTCAATACAAATAGAACATACTTACTTTGTATAAAAGAAATCCCCGGTCATTTGATCGGGGATTTTTATTGTATGATATTTTTTTATTGCTTGGTTAGGTAAAGTGTTCCCGTGATAACGGCACCTAATGAATCTTCAGATTCCGCGAGTGTTAAATGATTAGCTGTGATCGTATACTTGCCGGTTGCTATATAGCTTGATTGTCCGCTTGCAAGAGTATACACCGTATCGTTTGCAAGATAATAATTACCGGCGGTTGTATCAGGAGGCGATTGTGTATCATCTATCAATAAACCTGTGCTATCTGCGTTAAATATTTGAATAATAGAATGTCCGTGCGTAAATACTGTATCCTGCCGATATATTTCAAAAGGTCCAACAGTAGCCACGATCGAAGATGAATCTGCTTCCCATTCACCTACAATTGCAGGAATTGTAACAGTTGTATCCTTGTTATTATTAGCAGGGGAACTATCCTTTTTTGAGCAGGAAGAAATAACAATGATGCTAACAAAAATAGTTGCAATCGTAAAAGATGTAATTTTCATGGCCTTGGTTTTTAAACTAATAACAAGATACGAAATTTTTATCCTTGCAAAATGTTGGCATGTGTTCCGAGAAATTTCGGAAACTGGAGTTCAATAGTAACATAAACGTTTGTCCCAAAATAAAAGCCTCCAATTACGGAGGCTTTATTATTAAACACATTAAATTATTTTTTCTTCAATGCTTCAGCCATTGTCTTGCCAATATCAGCAGGACTAGCTACTACATGAATACCGCATGCGGCCATGATCTTCATTTTTGCAACTGCAGTATCATCTTCTCCGCCAACGATAGCGCCAGCGTGTCCCATACGGCGTCCCGGAGGCGCTGTTTGGCCTGCGATGAAACCTACAACAGGTTTTTTATTGCCGGTTGATTTGATGTAGTTAGCAGCTTCTGCTTCCATACCACCACCAATTTCACCGATCATTACGATCGCTTCTGTTTCAGGATCGTTCATTAATAATTCTACCGCTTGTTTAGTAGTGGTTCCGATAATAGGATCTCCGCCGATCCCGATAGCTGTTGAAATACCCAAACCGGCTTTCGCGATCTGGTCAGCAGCTTCATACGTTAATGTTCCTGATTTAGATACGATACCAACTTTTCCAGTCTTGAAGATAAAGCCGGGCATGATACCAACTTTGCATTCACCGGCAGTAATTACGCCGGGGCAATTTGGCCCGATCAAACGTGTATTAGTACTTATTAAATAATTTTTAACCTTCACCATATCCTGTACGGGAATACCTTCCGTGATACAAACAACTAAAGCGATACCAGCTTCAGCAGCTTCCATAATGGCATCTGCGGCAAAAGCCGGCGGTACAAAAATGATGCTTACGTTAGCCCCCGTTGTTTTTACGGCATCTGCTACTGTATTAAAAACAGGCTTTTCTAAATGAAGTGTACCACCTTTATTCGGCGTAACACCACCAACTACTTTAGTACCGTATTCAAGCATTTGGGTTGCATGGAACGTACCTTCTGTACCGGTAAAACCCTGTACAATTATTTTTGAATCTTTATTAACGAGAACTGACATGTTTTAATTAATAATTAAAAATGAAGAATTAAAAATCAGTTGCAAATATAGGGTACATATGCCTATTGAACGAATAGAATATTTTGGGATACAAACAGAAGATTGAAGCTAGAATATAGAAGTTAGAAAAGAAAACACAAACGGCAAATATTTGAAAACACTCTTTTTCCGCGTTACGAAGCCTGCCGGTTTGAGGCAAAACAAAAAAGAATAAGAAAAAAAACTACTTAAGCAGATCATCCATATTGCGACCATTGTCGATCTTACCCTTAGCTTCCAACATACGCATATCCTTAGCATCTTTCAAGAATTCAGATGCAAAGATGAAGTTATTCAAGCGCTCATTTTTACTGAAAATGATATCCTTATTCGTACCACTCCATTCTTTTTTACCCTGGTACATGTACAAGATATTTTCGCCAATTTCCATTACGCTATTCATATCATGCGTATTGATTACTGTAGTAATATTGAATTCTTTAGTGATATCGTAGATCAATTTATCGATCACCATGGAAGTCTGAGGATCTAGTCCGGAGTTGGGTTCATCGCAAAATAAATATTTAGGATTCAATACAATGGCGCGCGCAATACCTACACGTTTTTTCATACCACCGCTGATCTCTGCTGGGAATTTTTTATTAACGTCTTTCAAGTTAACTCTCTCCAATACTTCGTTAACACGCTTAAGTTTTTCTGAATGATTCTTTTTGGTGAACATATCTAAAGGGAACATGATATTCTGTTCCACTGTCATACTATCAAACAAAGCGGAGTTTTGAAATAACATTCCGATCTGCTGGCGTAATGTTTTACGGTCATCTTCGGTCATAACGGTAAAGCTTATTCCGTCATAAAGAATTTCTCCGCTGTCGGGTTCAAATAAGCCAACTAAACATTTTTGCAAAACAGTCTTACCACTACCGCTGGTACCGATGATCAGATTGGCTTTGCCGTTCTCCATCACATGGCTCACATCATTCAAAACCAAATTATCGCCGAAACTTTTCTTTATATGCTTAAACTCTATCATATTAGTGTGAAGTAGTGTTTAACAATAATTGAGATAATACATAATCGGCGCATAGTAACATAATGCAACTAACCACTACACTTTTAGTACTGCTTTTGCCAATCTCTAACGCGCCGCCTTTTACATTGTAACCAAAATAGGCAGGAATACTGCTGATAATAAAGGCAAAGACGTAGGATTTTATCAAAGCAAAATATACATTATAGGGGACGAAATTTTGTAATAATCCTTTATCATAAGTCGTAGCATCCAATACGCCAGATCCGATTGCAGCAACCCTTCCACCAAGTATACCTAATGTCATTCCTATCACTACTAATAAAGGAATGGTAACCAGTGCCGCAACAATTTTGGGTAATACTAAATATGCTTTGGTATTGATACCCATAATTTCCAACGCATCAATTTGTTCACTTACCCTCATATTGCCCAGCTCACTGGCTATTTTGCTGCCAATAACACCTGCCAATACAATACATGCCAGCGTTGTTGAAAATTCTAATATAATAGAGTCGCGTACGATCTGCGCAATAGTAGATCTTGGAATAATAGGACTAACCAATTGATAAGAAGTTTGTACGGCACAGACAGCTCCAATAAAAAATGAAATAAGGGAGACAATACCTAATGAACCAATGCCGATATCAACACATTGATGCATAAATTCTTTCCAGTACATACGTATGTTTTCCGGTCTGGTAAACATGCCTTTTATCATTAAAAGATAGCGGCCAAAATGGGAGAATACTGTCATTCTTTATTTTTCTGTTATTAAGTTGTCTGTTGCTTTTGCCAAATGAAATTAGTCAAATCAATTGAATCCTTCAAGTAAGCTGTATAAATAGCGTTATTTTAATTTTAGCAATATATCGGCACCCATATTTGTTACATCAAATTGGGTCGAATCTTTTTTAGCACTGATATTTTTAAAAATTACTTTAGCAGCCATTTTGTCGTTGGTAGACTGTAAGGTCATGTCTGTCGCTTTCAGCTCATTATTTACGGAATCTTCGCTTTTGGTATTTAAAGAATCTAAAAAAGCAGAAATATTAAAAGTCAAAGAATCTTTAGAAGCGATAATATATAATTGTTTTTTTATAGGATTAAAAAAGACTGTAATGATCTTGTTATCTACTGTGTATGAAGTTGTAATAGAAGTATCTTGTTCACCATCATCATGTAGCATCCTGTAGTTTGAAATAAGATAATCGTAGCCGGTGACAGCAACAGGTAGTTCATCATCGTAATCAGAAGTGTAATTAAGGGAGGGGCTTTCTACGTCATTTCTTACTTCATCCGCTGTTTCATAATTATATACTTCTGATATATTCATCAACGAAAATATTTTTGTTGATTGTTCATATGAATAATCCGTTTTTAAGGTTGGCTTAATTAATGAATCTAAATTTTCGGAAAAGTAAGGTTGCAGCGTTTGATATCCATGCGTATCTATTAAATAGTTAATAGTAGAACATATTTCTTTATGATCAGCAAAACTGATGGTATCGTGTGCAGGCTTTATCTTTCCATTGACTATCATCTTATTTTTCTCTAACAGATCAACCAAATGTTTTTTCTGACTGTAAATAGAGACATTAAATGCGCTCCATGGACCAAATGAAGAAAGAAAGGCAATAAGGCATAGCGTTACAGGTATTACTTTAATGCTTTTGTTACGGGATATAAGAAAGTAAGCAGCAGTGCCTAATAACCATACTGCCAATACTAAAATAAAGTAGCGGTTTTCTGTTATCCCATAATCATGGATCCTGCGTTTAATGGCTAAAGCCAACAAAATGATCAACGGAAAAATAGCAAAATAAAAAAAGCGCGAATAAGTTAATATCCATTTATTTTTTTCGTCATTTCTAATGGGGTGGATCAACAATAAAGAAAGGATACCTGCGATAGAAAATGCAATCACTAAATAAGAAACATAACCCATTGGCCATTGCCATATCAAAATGATCTTGATCATGTAAGCATACAAAATAAAAAGATAGACAGTGATCAACGGTAATAAAACGAATTGGGTAAATATTTTTAATCCCTTAGGATAGTCATCTTTTGTTTCAAGCGCTTCGAAATTGTCTGGAAAGCCTGCTAAAAAGAACCATGTATTGAAAATGCCTGACAACAATATCCAAAGATCGATGTACAATTTATAATCGATATTAATTTTGAATAAGCTATCGATTGCTAATAACGCTATTGCCAGGCCGGCATATAACACAGACGTGTACAAAATAGACGTTAGGATTCTTATAAAGATCGTTTTATTGTATTGCCAAAATCCATGTTGTTCATCTTTAGTGATGTAAGGTACAAACGCAATTAATAAATGCAGGCCAATAGAATAAAGCGTGAACCTGGTAAAACTGATCAATACGAAATGATCAGGAAGCGTAAAATAATAACCAATAATAAGTAACAGCCCTGCACTTTGGATCAGGTACTTGATCAGTTTACTAAAAGAAATACGCTCATTAAAAACGGTAAGGGCGGTAAATAATAACATGCCTAAATAACAGCTCATCACAATATTATAATAGTAATGATCTTTTTCAGCAAAACTGTTATCAAAATTACTATGCACTATTTTGATAGAATAAAACGAGCCAATTACGGCAGCAACAATAGCAAAAGGGAATCGCTCAAAAGTTGCAGTACTTTTTTTAATGAATGATTGTGCTGATACTAGTTTCATATAAGGGATTGTTTTTTATAATTCGTGAGCCGTCTTTCTTTTTGCTATTCCTATTCCGTTCTTTTTTATTTCTTCTTTTGTGAGTGGTGCGCTTTTCATTTGTGCATCCACAACAGCGATCAGTACCATGTTAAATATGGAACGGATCGAACTACCCAATTGCAATACATGCACGGGTTTTTTCAATCCTAATAGAACGGGGCCGATAGAATCTGCGCCGCCAATTTCCTGCAATAAATTATAAGCGATATTACCTGCTGCCAAATTAGGGAATACCAATGTATTCACTTCTTCATCAACCAATTCGCTGAATGGATAATTCTCTTTTAATATATCATTGTTGAAAGCCATGATACCCTGTATCTCACCATCACAAATAAGATCCGGCTCTTTTGATTTTACAATTTCCCTTGCTTTACGAACCAATCCTGCTTCGGTAGAATCGCTGCTACCAAAGTTGGAGTAGGAAAGCATCGCGATCTTTGGTTTGATATTGAATAAGCGTACTTCTTTTGCAACCAGCAAAGTGATTTCAGCCAGCTCTTCTGCAGTCGGGTTAAACTGAATAGTTGTATCTGCTAAAAATAACGGTCCGCGTTTAGTGAACAGGATATACATACCTGCTACTTTTTTAACGCCATCTTCTGTACCGATCGTTTGTATTGCCGGTTTGATGGTATCAGGATAATTTTTACTTAATCCTGTGATCATACAATCTGCTTTGCCTGTATCTACCATCATGCAACCGAAATAATTTCGGTCCTTCATCATTTTAGTTGCCTCAAATTTATTGATGCCTTTGCGCTGGCGCTTGGCAAAAAATATCTCTGCAAATTCTTTTCTTAATCCTTCGTTCGTTTCCAATTCCGGATCGATAATAGGGAAACCTTCAATATCAATTCCGTTTGCGATCGCTAATTTTTTTATTCTTTCTTCATCACCTAATAAAATAGGGAATCCTACCTCTTCTTCGAAAGTCATTTGTGCCACTTTCAATATTTTCAAATTCTCTGCTTCTGCAAATACTACGCGTTTAGGATCGCGGCGCGCTTTATTTCCTATTGCACGACTTAATGAATTATCCAGACCTAAACGTTTATTTAATTCAACTTCATAGGCTTCCCAATCCGTAATAGGATGTTTAGCCACACCACTTGCAATAGCAGCTTTAGCAACAGCGGGTGCAACGGTAGCGAGTAGACGAGGATCTACAGGTTTAGGAATAATATAAGTTGGACCGAAAGTGATGGTCTTTTCATTGTAAGCAAGGTTCACGATATCCGGTACCGGTGTTTTTGCTAACTGAGACAAGGCCATTACTGCAGCCAGTTTCATTTCTTCATTGATCGTTGTTGCACGAACATCTAAAGCACCACGGAAAATATACGGGAAGCCCAATACATTATTCACCTGGTTAGGATAATCGCTTCTGCCCGTCGCCATGATCACATCCTTTCTAGCAGCGATCGCATCTTCATAACTAATTTCAGGATCGGGGTTTGCCATCGCAAAAACGATCGGGTTCTTAGCCATACTTTTCACCATATCCTGCGTTAGAATATTTCCTTTGCTTAAGCCGATAAATACATCGGCATCTTTTAAGGATTGTTCTAAGCTTACAATTTTACCCGTGTTGATAAAACCTTGTTTGATTTCATCAAGGTCGGTTCTGCCTGCATGTATCAAACCCTTGCTATCGAACACGCGAAAGTTTTCTCTCTTGGCGCCTAAAGCAATATATAATTTCATGCAGGATGTTGCTGCTGCGCCTGCGCCATTCACAACAAATTGCGCTTTCTCTATTTTCTTTTTTTGGATTTCTAATGCATTTAACAAAGCAGCAGCACTGATGATAGCTGTACCATGCTGGTCATCATGCATCACCGGAATTTTTAATTGCTCCTTTAGTTTTTGTTCGATGTAAAAACATTCAGGCGCTTTAATATCTTCCAGGTTAATGCCACCAAAAGTTGGTTCTAATGCTTTAACGATCTGTACAAATTTCTCAGGATCTTTTTCATTGATCTCGATATCGAAAACATCAATGTCTGCAAATATTTTGAAGAGAACGCCCTTGCCTTCCATCACGGGTTTGCCAGCCTCCGGGCCAATATCACCTAAGCCAAGTACTGCTGTTCCATTACTTATCACCGCAACTAAATTTCCTTTGGCGGTGTATTTATAAACATCTTCAGGATTAGCAAAAATTTCTAAACATGGTTCTGCAACTCCGGGAGAATAGGCTAATGAAAGGTCACGTTGTGTTTTTGCTTCTTTGGTGGGAACAACCTCAATTTTCCCTGGTCTTCCTTTAGAATGATATTCTAAGGCCTGTTGTTTTCTTAATTCTTTCGACATAATATTTCTTGCCAGGTTCCATTGAGTGGAATATGGGTGTGCAAGGTACAAAAATCATAGGCAATGAGGAAAAACTAAGAGATTTTCAGATATGTATATAAATGCGGTTAACCTATCCCATATTCGCCAAATGCTGTTGCAGATCAGCATCCGTTTTAATATATACTTCTCTTGCTTTACTACCCTGGTTTGGTCCAACAATGCCGGAAGCTTCCAACTGATCCATTAAACGACCTGCGCGGTTATAACCGAGCTTCATACGGCGTTGTAATAAAGAAGTGCTACCAACCTGGCTGGTAACAATTAATCTTGCAGCATCTTCGAATAAGGCATCTTTATCATTGAGGTCGAAATCTTTTCCTTCCATTTCTTTTTCATCCACATATTCCGGTAATAAGAAAGCCTGCGCATAGCCACGCTGCGCTCCGATAAATTCAACGATCTTATCTACTTCAGGCGTATCAACAAAAGCACATTGTAAACGTACTAATTCACCGTTGTAACTAATTAGCATATCTCCTTTACCAATTAATTGCTCTGCGCCGCCGGCATCTAAAATAGTACGACTATCGATCTTGCTACTAACCTTGAACGCGATCCTCGCAGGGAAGTTAGCTTTAATGGTACCGGTAATAATATTTACAGAAGGGCGCTGTGTTGCAATAATTAAATGGATACCAATCGCACGAGCTAACTGCGCCAAACGAGCGATCGGCATTTCAACTTCTTTACCTGCAGTCATAATAAGATCTGCAAATTCATCCACAACCAAAACAATGAACGGCAAAAACTGGTGGCCCTTTTCAGGATTCAGTTTACGCGCAACAAATTTTTCGTTGTACTCTCTTATATTTCTGCAACCCGCTTCTTTCAAAAGATCATAGCGGTTATCCATTTCGATACACAACGCATTTAACGTGTGCACTACTTTTTTTGTATCGGTGATGATGGCTTCTTCTTCGCCTGGTAATTTTGCTAAGAAATGTTTTTCAATTGTTTTGTAAATACTCAACTCAACTTTTTTAGGATCAACCAAAACAAATTTTAATTGTGATGGATGTTTGCAATACAACAAAGAAACAAGAATAGCATTTAACCCAACAGATTTACCTTGTCCGGTTGCACCAGCCATCAACAAATGCGGCATCGCAGCAAGATCTACAATAAAGTTTTCGTTATCGATCTTTTTACCAATAGCGATCGGTAAAGCAAAATTATTTTTCTGGAATTTTTCCGAAGCGAGTAATGTCTTCATACTCACGATCGTCTTCTTCGCATTCGGTACTTCAATACCAATTGTTCCTTTGCCCGGGATGGGTGCTATGATACGAATACCTAAAGCCGCTAAGCTTAACGCGATATCATCTTCTAAATTTTTGATCTTAGAGATACGCACACCCGCCGCAGGAATAATTTCATACAAAGTAACTGTCGGACCAACTGTCGCAGAAATCTTTGAAATAGTGATATCGTAATTCTTAAGGGTATTGATGATCTGGTTTTTATTTACTTCCAGCTCATTGGTATCCTGAATAATTTTTTCGCTGCCGTGCGTTTCTAGCAGGTCGAGCGATGGATATTTATAATCTCTCAGGTCTAAAATAGGATCGTATGGCGTATTGATAGAACCCGTTTTAGGAAGCTCAACCGGTTTATCTTCAACAGTTTTAATTTCTAATTGTAAAGGATGTAATGGGTCCGCAGCGCCTGCATTCTGTTCCATATCTTCCATTGATAAGGTTTCATCATCTTCAGGGAATTCTTCGTTAATAGCAGCTTTTGGAAAATTGATCGGTGTAAGCGGGGGTGTTACAACAACACCTGCTGGTTCATCTTTTTCAACCAATCCTAATTCATGCGCATATTGATCGTTGATAGATTGTTGTATAAATAATTTAGCACCATCACCTTTCATTGAATTGCCCTGTATCGGATCATCAACGATCTCATTATCTATCGGAGATTCATCTGCAGAAATTATTTCTCCATCCGGTTGAAGATCTGTTACCGGCTGTTTAGTTTTTTTGGCTGGTAATTTAAATGTAGGATTAAAGCGCCAGATGATATAAGCAAATAACGCAACAAATAAAATACCCAATGTGCCAGTTTCTCCAACAGTTTGATACATCCAGTCTTTGATCATGTCGCCAACCGCACCGCCCCAGGCAAATGCTCTTCCACCCATCGCAACTGATGCTAAAACGCTGATCAATAATAAACCAACGATCACATATTTTACATTGCGGGCAATAGAAAAAATCTTCTTGCCAAAAACCAGGTTAACACCCAGCACAAAAAAGAAACTGCAAAAAAGAAAAGAGGCGATACCGAACCCTTTGTAAATAAAAAAGTGAGAAATGAATGCACCAAAAGTGCCCAGCATATTATCGACTTTATCGGTAGTACCCCAGAATAATTTATAACCGTGTAAAAAAACTTTATCCTGGTCTTCCTGCCAGGTAAATAAATAAGAGGCAAACGCAATAAACAACATGAAAGCGATCAGCAAAGAAATAGTGCCGGTAATTTTATGGGTACGTTCATCCTGAAGCAATTGTTTTACCTCAACCTTTTGTTCAGGCTCGTTCTTTAATGCGGTTTTATCCGCTGCAGGTTTAACAGGTTTTGTTTTATTCGCCATCGCTAACAAAGATATATAAAACCACAACTTCAAATGCTGCGGTGTTGGGGATTTTGTAGGATAAAAATACGGACAAATTAATGGAGGCTGTACTAATCTTTTCTAACAGCACCTGCGAATAACAAAAGCCATCCGATAATAAAGCACAATCCACCCAAAGGAGTAATAGCACCGATCCATAATAAAGAAGATAAATGTTGGTATTCAATAAAACAAAGCGCATACAAAGAGCCGCTGAATAATATAGTGCCTGCAATAAAAAAATTACCGGCCAGTTTGATCTTTTTATTGGTAAAATCTTTGTATAAAATACCGACTGCTAGTAATGCAAACGCATGATACATTTGATAACGAACCGCTGTTTCATAAACCTGCAAAATATTTGCAGTAAATATTTCTTTTAATGCATGCGCACCAAAAGCTCCGAGAATAATAGATAATGCACCCAATAAAGAAGCCGTTTTTATAAAATTAGTGTGCATGGGCATTGATTATTTAAGATGGAATATTTAATATTTCTTGCTGGAAAGTATCGTTACTGATGTCTTCCTCTATCAGTGTAATTTTTGCCTGAGAATAATATGGCTCCCTGCTTTTAATTGTTTGTTCGATATATGCTAATAATTCAATGGGATTCATATCTCGTAACAATGGGCGCTTATCTTGTTGTACCATTACACGCTTCATGATTATTTCAGCTGGTGCTGTTAGATAGATCGTTATGCCATGGTCATTCATCCATTGCATATTGTTGTGAAAACATGGCGTACCGCCACCGCAGGCAATGATGATATTTTTTTTCTGAGAAAGATCGTGTAAAATTTTTGTTTCGATGTCACGAAAATATGCTTCGCCATATACGGCAAAAATATCCGGAATTGTTTTCCCTTCTGCTGCTTCGATCGCATCATCAAGGTCAACAAAAGGAATTTGGTAAGCCTGCGACCAGCGTTTGCCCCAGTGCGTTTTACCAGTACCCATAAATCCTACTAAAAAGATCAACATAACAGTAACGCCTAGTGGCTAATTGATTCATTATTATCGGGGTCAACAGGTGGCGGAGCCGCATTTTTGTTTTTAAAATCACCACGCTTCCATGATTTTATAAATTCTGCCCAGGCAAATGGATTAAAGATATTTTGTGGTGGAATTTGTCCGGTATAAGAATAATTCCTTGCCTGCTGACTTAAATAAGTGCTCACCGCTTCTTGTCCGTCTCTCGGTAAATTAGAAGCGATATAATTACGTTTAGAAGCCTCATTATTTCTCCGCGCTATCTCCATTTGATCATCAGGAACCTTTGTATTCAAAAAATCACGGTCAAATTGTTCTCTTGTGGGCCGTTGTTTAATAATTGTTGCAGCCAGGTAAACGGTATCAGTAACCATCAACTGAATGATACTGTACTGATTTCCGGGAATATTTTTTGGTACAATAACGGTCTTTGGTTTAAAGCCAATACTCGAGAATTGAATCACATCACCCTTTAAAACCACAATACTAAAAACACCCTGATCGTTAGAGATAGTACCCCTGTTTTGTCCTTGTACGATCACACTTACTGCCGGTATTGCCTGAAGGCTATCAGCCGTCATTACAACGCCATACAACTGTACAACGGAATCTTTAAAGCCTTCAAACTGTGCTTTTGCAGTAACAGGTAACAGGATCGCCGCGATCAAAAAGTATCTTAAAAATTGTTTCATTAAAAGTTCAATATTGGTATAACGTCTCCCGAAAGCTTTCGGGATGTAACGCAACGATGTTTAATTTATGACTAAAAGTTCGGTACAAAAATACCAACATTCCTTAATTAATAAACAAAGTAAGATTATCAATGGTTAATTTTGCATTCATATTGGTATTTTAACAAATAATTGAACGATGACGAACGAAGATATTCTCAAAGCACTGAGCAATGTACAGGAGCCTGATCTGGGTAAAGATCTGGTGACTTTAAATATGGTAAAAGACATCAAGATCGATGGCAAAAATGTTTCTTTTACAGTTGTTTTAACAACACCGGCTTGTCCACTGAAAGACATGATCAAAAATGCCTGTATCAACGCAGTGAAACTACTGGTAAATAAAGAAGCGATCGTTACCGTGAACTTTACCAGCAACACAAGTACTAACAGAAAAGATGCTAAAACAATTTTAGGTGGCGTAAAAAATATTATTGCCGTAGTAAGTGGAAAAGGTGGTGTAGGTAAAAGCACGGTCGCATCAAATTTAGCATTGGCACTAGCAGAAGGCGGCGCAAAAGTTGGCTTGATGGATGCAGATATTTATGGTCCAAGCGTTCACATCATGTTCGGC
>JABDBG010000022.1 GCA_013288745.1 Bacteroidota bacterium | reverse complement strand
ATTTTAATTGTTCAATTTGCGCTTTGGCAACCTGCACTTTTTCTACAATCTCTTTTTCTTGTTGCCATTTTGCTTTAAACGTATCTCTGTCTACAGAAAGATTGGATATCTCTGTGTTCAATGCTTTCAATTTATCCTTATCATTTTCTCTTTTGATCGCTTCCCGTTCAATTTCTAATTGACGGATCTGCCTTTCAAGCTTATCCAACTCTTCGGGCATAGAATTCATTTCTAAGCGGAGCTTGGCAGCGCTTTCATCAATTAAGTCAATCGCTTTATCCGGTAAAAAACGATCTGTAATATACCTGTGTGATAATTCTACTGCAGCAATGATTGCTTCATCTTTGATACGTACGTGATGGTATGTTTCATAACGATCTTTCAATCCACGTAAAATGGAAACCGCATCTTCCACACTGGGCTCATCGATCATCACTTTTTGAAAACGGCGCTCTAATGCTTTATCTTTTTCAAAGAATTTCTGGTACTCGCTTAATGTTGTTGCGCCAACGGCTCTCAACTCTCCTCTTGCCAATGCAGGTTTTAAAATATTGGCTGCATCCATGGCTCCATCGCCACCGCCTGCACCAACCAATGTATGTATCTCATCTATGAATAAAATAATATCACCATCACTTTCAGATACTTCTTTTACAACTGATTTTAATCTTTCTTCAAATTCACCTTTGTATTTAGCACCGGCAATTAGCTGCCCCATATCCAAAGCATAAATAACTTTTGATTTTAGATTATCGGGCACATCGCCGTTAACGATACGCATGGCCAACCCTTCTGCGATGGCCGTTTTACCAACACCGGGTTCACCCACTAAAATCGGGTTGTTTTTACTTCTGCGGGAAAGGATATGCAATGTTCTACGGATCTCTTCATCACGGCCGATAACAGGATCTAATTTTCCTGCACGTGCCATTTCATTTAAATTTTTCGCATATTTATTTAAGGCATTGAATTGTGTTTCCTGTGTTTGAGAAGATACGGTTGAGCCTTTGCGTAAGTCTTTAATAGCAGCTAACAAACCTTTATCTGTAAGACCCGCGTCTTTTAATAATTTAGCGCTGTTATCATTTCCTTGTAAGATGGCTAACAACAAGTTTTCTACACTAACGAATTCATCGCCCGTAGATTTTAAGCTTGCAGTTGCTTTCAGGATCACACTATTCATATCACGACTCACATTTTGAGCCGGTTCACCACTTTGGATTTTCGGTAATTTTTTTATGCTTTCATCGAGCTTAGATTCTACAAAGCCTACGTTCACATTATTCTTTTTCAATAGGAATCCGATAGCAGAATCATCTTCGCTCAATAACGCTTTTAGTAAGTGTTCTGTTTCGATAGTTGGGTTTTGGTTATTAAAAGCAAGCTGCTGTGACTGTGCCACTGCTTCCTGTGCTTTAATAGTAAAATTGTTTAAATTCATATGTTTTAGTTCCTTTTAGTTTGATTGATAATAGCTTAGCTGCAAATCATACTCCAAAGAAGTAATTCAGAAATTATGTCTTATAAATATAGGCGCTTCTGCCGCAAATTCAGGCTAATTGGGTCATTTCTGCTATTGTTGCAGCCGTAATAGAACGCAGATTTTCATGATTTTCAGGATCAGATCATGATAAACTCATAATAATCATGAAAATCTGCATTCCATCAAATCACACGGGGATTATGAGTATTTTTACAACAGATGAACACCACACAGCGAACCGATATCATTAAAAATTACGCCACAACATTGGGCTTTAATTTTTGTGGCATTGCCAAAGCTGTGCAATTGGAAGAAGATGCCAGGCGATTAGAAAGCTGGCTAAATAAAGGCATGCACGGTACCATGCAATACATGGAGAATCATTTCGACATGCGTATCGATCCTACAAAATTGGTACCCGGAGCAAAATCCGTTATCACTTTGTTGTTAAATTACTTTCCGGCTGAACAACAAAATACCGACATTCCTAAAATTGCAAAATATGCTTATGGCGATGATTACCATGAAGTGATCAGGGAGAAACTACGCGCTTTATTACAGCATATAAAAGTAAATATCGGCGAAGTGGAAGGACGTGGGTTTATTGATAGCGCTCCCGTTTTGGAAAGAAGCTGGGCCAAGCGGAGCGGATTAGGGTGGATCGGAAAAAACGGCAACCTTATTCATAAACAAGCAGGCTCTTTCTTTTTCATCGCTACGCTGATCGTTGATCTTGAGCTTGACTATGATCAGCTTTATGTGAAAGATTATTGTGGTTCTTGCACCAGGTGTATTGATGCCTGTCCAACTGATGCTATTTTACCCGATAAAGTGATCGATGGCAGTAAGTGCATTTCTTACTTTACGATCGAATTAAAAGAAGCGTTGATACCTGATGCGATGAAAGATAAATTCAATGACTGGATGTTTGGTTGTGATGTTTGTCAGGATGTTTGTCCGTGGAACAGGTTTTCCAAACCAACCAATGAAATTAATTTTAAGCCGATACCTGAGATATTAAATTTTTCTACCAACGACTGGGAAGATCTGACCGAAGAATCATTTAAACATATTTTCAAATCATCTCCGTTAAAGCGCAGTAAGTGGAAAGGTATTAAACGCAATATCCATTTTATAAAACGGGGTGGATAAATTTAACAATTGCGATCACTTATCACTCCATTTTCTGTACTAAATTTAGGGTCAGATAATTCTAACATTTAAATTAAATAAACATGAAAAAAGTATTTTTATTAGCTACAGCTGCATTGCTTGTAACAGGTGTAACATTTGCAGGCAATACACAAAAGAAAAAATGTTGCCATAAATCTTGTTGCCATAAAAGCGACAAAGCAGCTGCTGATAGCACAAAAAAATAATCGATGGTAAAATATTTACTTAAGGGAACTGATACCGTCGGTTCCCTTTTTTATTGGGTACAGGTTTCTTTTTCCTGATCAGTTTTTCAATGGTTATGAACTGCTTTGGTTGTAGAAAGAACTTATAGACCAAATATAAAAGCGGCAAATTTGCCATTATCAAAAACACTTGCAGTTTCGTAGCATTAAATACTACGAAAAGTAGGAAGCTTGTTAAAATGCTTCCCCAGAGCCTTTCGTTATCTGCTTCACAGCCAATATCTATAAAGAAATTTTCAGTTAATGGTTGCGTAATAATGAATGCTTTTGATAAATGGAACCCATTCTTTACGATGATCTTTACGGGTAATTTATCGGCAGGAATAATTAAGGGGCTTTGCTCTTTTAATTCGTACAGGTCATGATCGTTCACCACTACCCAAAGCGTTAACACACGCAATAATAATTGCCTTTCACGCAGAATGATTATGGAGTACTGTTTTGAGATATTATTTTTATACTAATATAGTTCATAATTAGGAATTCATCTTCTCCTTTGTCGTGCTGATCGGTTGTGAATTAGATTCTTCGCTTACGCTCAGAATGACAAATTAGAGTGCCTATATTAATAGCAGGAAAAATGCTAATTTTAAATAAAAATTGGATGACCAAATTATCTGTCAACATAAATAAAATTGCTACACTGCGTAATAGCAGAGGCGGCAATAATCCTGATCTCGTTAAAACAGCTTTGGACATTGAACGTTTTGGATCGCAGGGAATTACTGTTCATCCAAGGCCGGATGAAAGGCATATTCGCTACGCAGACGTTTTTGATCTGAAGAAAGTAATTAGTACGGAATTAAATATTGAAGGCAATTGCACAGAACAAAAATTTGTCGATTTAGTATTAGCCAACAAACCAGCACAAGTGACTTTGGTACCCGATGTATTAGGACAAATAACATCGAATCATGGATGGAATACAATTAAGCACGCAGCTTATTTAAAAGAGATGATCGCAGTATTTAAAAAAGCAAATATCCGTGTATCGATATTTGTTGATCCTGTTGTTGAAATGGTAGAAGGCGCTGCTGCTACCGGAACTGATAGAATTGAATTATATACTGAAGGATATGCGAAACAATACCATGCTAATAAAGAAGCTGCTATCAGGCCTTATATTATTGCTGCTAAAAAAGCAAACGAATTGAATTTAGGTATAAATGCAGGACATGATCTTGATCTGCAGAACTTAAAATACTTCGCTGAGAATATTCCCGGATTATTAGAAGTATCTATCGGACATGCGTTAATTAGCGATGCACTTTATTTAGGATTAGAGAATACAGTGCAATTATATAAAAGACAATTGGCAAACACGTAAGATTAATAAAGATATACCGCTTTCTGCCGTTGTTGGTCACTTGAGGTAACTATATACCTGTTAGACCATGGAGGTTAAAAAAATGCAATAAATAGATGTGCTATTAAATTTCTGATCTCCACTAAAACTAATTCGACATTCGTCTAAAAATATTTTAACTGGTTTGTAATCAGAAATGTTATAATTGGTAAACAAATATTTTCTACCCTTCTTTGAATTAATCAATACACCTTCATAATCCCTTGATCTTGTAATTATTTTAGTAGTAGAGTAATCTATTATGTCCTCAAGATATATAACATTAGGGCGTAACAAAAAGTAATGAGTGATTAAAGTTTTGTCTGCATTATTAATTTCAATTCCTTTTGGAAAAAAAAATAATTGAAATATCATATAAATAATGAAATAAATTATTCCTACTAATATTATTATTAAAAGGGTTGTCGAGGAAAAAAAATAATAATGCTTTGGAAAAGAAGGTGGGTGAGCTATGACTAAAGAAACAAATAAACTAAAGATAATAATGAAAGCCATTTTACCAAATACTTGTATTTTGTTAAACCCTATATACACATATCAAATATAATAAAAAGGGCTGAATAATAGCAGCCTTTTTTATTATCTTCAATTATAAATTACCTATCCTAAAATAAAATGTCAGGATTTAAACGGCTTCGTGCTACTTCGATTGATATAAAAGATATTGATTCTGCAAATGTTGTAACCAAAGGCAGATTGTATGTTACTCTAAAAAAGAACAATATATTATTTGGTCTTATTTCTTTCTTGGGTATTATATCAATTTTTGTAATTTTTTGCGGTATTCACAAGGTATGGTCAGTTGTTATTGGAGGATTTGTTATTGCTGGTTTAAAAACATGGGAAATCCTCCCTCTATATTTAAATGCTGATAATTATATTACTATTGATGAAGAAGGCATTACCTATAATAACAATAAAACTTTTTGGAAAGAAATTGCTAGGATTACGAGTGATACTAATTATGCAGGTTCGAGTACTGTAGTAATGCAAAATAATTCTCTAAACTTGCTGTTAGTTAGTGGTAAGAAAATTTATATAGATCTCAACCGCAATTTCTTAAATACATCTGCTGATGTAATTTTTTTCATATATTAAATCCTACTGGGAAAATATATAACCTCCATGGTCTAACAGGTATATAGTTACCTCGCCTGACCAACAACCTCCGCTTAGATAAAAGCTTAATATAGGTATAACGTTTAAGTGAGTGACACAACGATGCTCAATTGAAATACAAATGCTAGTAACAAAAATTATTTCAACAACCTACTTAATGTTCTATCCAATTTAGGTCCGCGTAAATTTTTACCTGCTAATGTTCCGTCAGGTGCTACCAAAATATTTTGAGGAATATTTATAATACCGAATTGTTGTGCTACCGCATTGCCCCAGCCATGCAGGTCGCTTACATGGGTCCAGGTTAAGCCATCCATTTTTATCGCATCGAGCCAGGCTGGTTTTGCCTGATCGAGAGATACGCTTAGTACTGTAAAGTTTTTGTCTTTGAATTTATTGTACGCTGCCACTACATTTGGATTTTCTGCCCTGCAGGGACGGCACCAGCTTGCCCAAAAATCGACCAGTACATATTTACCGCGAAAAGATGATAAGGAAACAGGATTACCCGCAGTATCTGCCTGCGTAAAATCCCGAACGATCGTGCCAATAGGCGTACTCTTTTCTTCATTGATCTGTGATGCCAGGTATTTACCCATAGCCGTAGCTTTAACGGAAGCATCTAATCCATCATACAATTCTTCTGCTGTTTTATAGTCTTCAGTAACCTGGTTGAAACGAATAACGGCTAATGCCGAAACAGTAGAAGCAGGGTATTTTTTTGCGAAGTTTTTACTGATGTCCGCAGCCTTTTGTATTGCAGCAGAATCATAAGGTGCATCATCTGCAAACAAATATTGATAAGGAGCGATTGCTGTATTGTATTCGTTGAAATTACTATTAGCCACAGAACCTGTAACGACAGCATGATCAATTGTTGCCTTATTTCCAGTAATTTTTAAATTACTGTTATCTAAAAAGAGGGTAATAAAAGGCGGTTGACCGTTAAATAACAATATCCTAAAATCAGGTTCGTCCATATTTCCTTTGAAAGAAAATTTCCCTTTGATCATTGTCGTTTGGGCTAATTGAGCGCCTGTTTGTCCGTTCAATAAAGTTACGGTAGTAGTATCAGGAAAGCCTGTTACCGTTCCGTTGATCGTAAATCCGGGTGCAGCTTTTGGTTTAACCTGTGCAAATATTGCAGCAGGTATTAAAAGCAATAATAGAAGGATCCGTTTCATAGCAAAATAATTGAGACTGCAATTTAACTGGTTTTAAGGAGAAGCCTTACCCCAAAACGGTATTTAAGAATTCTTTAGTGGTACTGTTGATATCTTTTGTATTGGCAAGGGCCTTTATATAGGCGCTGCCGATAATAGCACCGTTTGTATACCCGCAAGCTGCGCCAAAAGTAGCTTTATCTTTTATGCCAAACCCAACCAGGATCGGGTTGGTCAGGTTCATTGATTGGAGTTTTTTAAAATAAGGCTCCTGATCAGCGATCGCTTTATTGTTACCGGTTGTTGAGGAAGATGAGACCGCATAAATGAAACCTGTTGTTAATGCATCAATTTTCCTTATCCTTTCTTCGCTTGTTTCGGGTGTTACTAAAAACACAAAATCCAATCCGTATTTTTTAATGATCGCGCCGTATTGCGTTTCAAATTCGTAGATCGGTAAGTCGGGCAATATCAATCCGCTTACGCCGACTTCAGCGGCTTTGGAACAAAATTTTTCGAAGCCATATTGCATTACAGGATTCATGTAGCCCATTAATATAACAGGTACCGTAATGTCTTTAGCTGAATTTTTTAGTTGATCGAATAAAACTGCGATCGTCATGCCATTTGCTAAAGCCTTGCTGCCGCTTTCTTGTATTACTTCGCCATCAGCTAAGGGATCGCTGTAAGGCATTCCGATTTCTATCAGGTCTGCGCCATTTTGTTGCAATGCTTTCATCACAGGAACAGTACTTGTTAATTCAGGATAACCTGCAGTGCAATAAACATTTAAGACCTTGCTATTCTTATTTTTAAAAAGCGTTTGTATTTTACTCATTGTATTAATTTACCGGACTGATCTGTAAGACCTCTGTACCTAATTGTATAAAATTATATTTCGGGCTGGCGTGTATATCAAGATCTAGTTTATACAGTGCTTTGGGTTCATCATTTTTTTCTTTAGGAAAAGTTAATACCAGTGTATCCCCTTTTCTTTCTATTAAATAATCATCAGTATTAAAACCTTCGACCAAACAACGATTAAATTCATAGTGTTCACCAAAAGAATTCTCTGTTAATGTACAAGCTGTTAGTGTCGCAGAACAATCTCCGATCCTTTCTGCTTTTAGATCATGATTAATGTAATTACCTCCTTTGCAGGAAGCAAATAATACAATTATTACAATGACCGATATTATTCTAAAAGTTTTCATTTATTAAATTTTACAATTTAGTTTTTTCCATCGCTGTCATATATGTTGCCATATCCTTATCACCTCTTCCGCTTAAGCAGACTACTACTACATCATCTTTTTTAAATTTGATCTCGTTCAACGCATACAATGCATGTGCTGATTCCAAAGCAGGAATAATTCCTTCTAAAGTAGCTAATTCAAATGCTGCTTCTAATGATTGATCATCAGTTGCACTCATAAAAATACCACGGCCGCTTTTATATAAATGTGCATGCATTGGGCCGATACCGGGATAATCTAATCCTGCAGAAATGCTATGTGGTTCTATTACCTGTCCGTCTTCTGTTTGCATTACATAACTTTTGCTGCCATGTAAAATACCCGGTGTTCCCAATTGTGTTGTTGCGGCGCTTGATCCGCTATGTACGCCATGTCCGGCTGCTTCAACTGCCACCAGCTTTACAGAAAGATCATCCAAGAAATGATAAAAAGAACCCGCTGCATTACTACCACCGCCAACACAAGCTACCACATGCGTAGGTAATTCGTTTCCTGTTTTTTCTAATAATTGTTTTTTTATCTCTTCGCTGATCACGCTTTGAAAACGTGCTACCATATCGGGATAAGGATGCGGGCCAACAACGCTACCAATTATATAATGCGTGTCAAGAGGATTATTTATCCAGTCTCTGATCGCTTCATTCGTTGCATCTTTTAAAGTCTTGCTGCCGCTCTTTGCCGGTATCACTGTTGCACCTAACATTTTCATCCTGGCTACATTCGGCGCCTGGCGCTCAATATCTTTTTCACCCATGTACACAATGCATTCCAAACCTTTTAACGCACAAACCGTTGCAGTTGCTACACCATGCTGACCGGCGCCTGTTTCGGCAATAATTCTTGTCTTACCCAAGCGGATCGCTAATAATATTTGTCCTATCGTATTATTGATCTTGTGCGCACCGGTATGATTAAGATCTTCTCTTTTCAAATAAATAGATGTGCCATATTTTTTGCTTAATCTTTCTGCTAGAAATAATGGTGATGGCCTGCCAACATAATCTCGCAATAAATATTGAAACTCTTTTTGAAAAGCATCATCATACATTATCTTTAAATATTCATCCTGCAGCTGCTTCACATTGGGATATAACATTTCTGGAATGAAGGCGCCGCCAAAATCTCCGTAATAACCATGTGCATCGACGGAGAATATATTTTCTTTTGTTGTCATCTAACTTATTAATTAAAAATTTAAAAGTCAAAACCTAAAAGTAAAAAAGTCTGATTCTTTTAGGTTTTGACTTTTCACTTTTGATTTTACTTACACAATCAATTCTAAAAACACCAGATCAAGCCATCGGTCAAATTTGTAACCGACTTCTTTAAAATGTGCTACTTCTATAAACCCGAATTTTTTATGTAATTCGATACTGATATTATTTGTGGCATCGATACCTGCAACGATCGCGTGCAATTTTAATTCTTTAGCTGCTTCAATCAATGGTGGCAATAATAATTTCCCGATCCCTTTACCTCTGTGTTCCGCCGCTACATAAATTGAATTCTCTACCGTATTCTTAAAACCCGCCCAGGCCCTGAATGTTCCGAAAGAGCTGAACCCCACAATCAATTTATCTTCTTCTGCCACGAATATAGGAAAGCCTTGTTCTTGTTTTGTCGCGAACCATTTTTCGCGCATCTCCATCGTATGAGGCTCATAATCGTATACCGCTGTTGTGTTAGCTATAATGTCATTATAAATAACCGTCATTGCCGGCAGATCATGTATGGTAGCTGTTCTTACGAGGATCATTTATTTTGATTTTAATCCCTGCTTCAATTGCAATAGCAGGGCCATATCTTTTACACCCGGACTTTTTTCAAATTTGCTGTTGACGTCAATACCAAAATAATCAGGATGTTTGAATGCTTTTATTTTTGCAATGTCATCAACGCTGATGCCACCACTTAAAAAGAAAGGTTTCTCTATTTTGCTTTTAGCGATCTTTTTCCAATCGAATTTTACACCGGTACCGCCGATCGCGTCACCTGCTTTTGTATCGAATAAATAATAGTCGCACACTTCATCATAATCAGCGATCATTTCATCGATCGACATTTCATCATCGTCGCTAATGCTAAACGCTTTTATCACTTCAACATCTTCCAATAACTGTTCGCACAATTCCGGTGTTTCATCTCCGTGCAGCTGTACGATATCTAACCCATAATCTTCCACCGTATCAATTATCTCATCATAAGTAGCATTGACAAACACACCTACTTTTTTTACATCAAAATCGGCAGACTGTAATTCATCTTTAGATATTTTATCGCCTACATAACGCGGAGAATCTTTGTGAAAAATAAATCCTGCAAAATCAATGTTCAATCCATCCAACTGTTGCAATTGTTTCATTTGTGTAATGCCACATACTTTGATATTCATATTTGTTATTTTATTTCTTGTGCGAATTTTTTAATGAGTTCCATATCCTTTATACCCGGGGCAATTTCGAATTTGCTATTGATATCTACAGCAAACAATGCTTTTGCTTCGGGCTTCTGTTCAAAAACTTTTAATTTTTCGGCGTCGCCGGGTTCAATGCCGCCACTTAAAAAATAAGGTTTCCCCACTACTACATCGTTCAGCATATCCCAGTTGAATTTTTTGCCTGTGCCGCCGTACCCAACACCTTCCGTATCGAACATGAACATATCGCAAACGTTCATATATTCCTGTATCCGGTAGCCAATATTATCTGTCTCGCTTAAACGAAAAGCTTTTACTACGGAGATATAATCTGCGATCTTCTCACAATATTTCGGTGTTTCATCTCCATGTAACTGAACAATATGTAAACGGCACTCATCTACCATTTGTAACACTTCGTCCACGGTTGCATTTACAAACACACCTACTTTATTAATGTTGTTTTCCTTTTTAATTTGACTGGTCGTCATGGTACGTAGCACATAGCGGGGAGATTTTGGGTAGAAAATAAACCCGCCAAAAGTTGCGCCGGCATCGGCTAATTGTGCCATTTGATCTTCCTGCGTAATACCACAAACTTTTAATCTCATTAAACTGATAATTTTAATTGGTTGGCAAAATCAGCAAATGCAATCATTGGATCCGGCTGCTTCATAAAGTTCTCTCCTATAAGAAATCCTTTGAACCCAGCTTTCTTGAAGATAAGAATTGTTTCAATATCATGAATACCACTTTCTGCAATTTTAATTTTATCAGCCGGAATTTTTTTACTCAATTCAATTGAACGATTAATATCTACGGTAAATGTTTTTAGATCCCTGTTGTTTACGCCCACTATTTCCGTCTCGGCACAAATATGCTGCAACTCTTCTTCATTGTGAATTTCCAGCAAAACTTCGAGTTGTATTTTTTTTGCAAAGGTCGCCAATTCTTTTACACGCTGCGGTGTTAGACAGGCTGCTATTAATAAGATAACATCAGCACCCATCGCCCTTGCTTCTACAATCTGGTATTCATCAATGATAAAATCTTTTCTTAAAATAGGAATATGATTTACTCTAGCTCTCTTCAAATCTTTTGTAGAGCCGCCAAAAAAATGTTCGTCTGTTAAAACAGATAAACAGCTGGCGCCAAATTGTGTGTAAGCTCTTGTCACTTCTTCTACATCAACTTTATCATTGATAATTCCTTTTGAAGGAGATCTTCTTTTGAACTCAGCGATAATACCCGTCTTGGTTTCATCCAATAAAAATTGTTTCAACGAAAAAACAGGGCGGGTATAAAAAGAGCTTTCTTTTAAATGCTCAATGGTAGATGTCAGCTTTCTTTCAGCTACTTCGATCTTTTTCTGTTCTATTATTGTATCTAAAATATTCATTACGCTACTTTAATTAATTTTTGCAGTGCTTCATATGCCTTGCCACCTTCTAAACTTTCAACTGCTAACTGATAACACTCTTCGTATGTTGTATACTTGCCTGTACATTGTAATGCCATTGCTGAGTTAGCCAACACTACTGCGTTTTGCGACCAGGTACCTTTCCCTTTCAAAATATCCATGAATATTTTTGCGGATGCTTCTACCGTATCGCCACCCTGAATATCAATTGCATTCACTGTTCTTTTACCTAACTGTTCTGCGGTCATTACTTTTTCTCCTGCCTGGGTAATGACTTTTGTATCGCCGGTCAAAGATATTTCATCGTAGCCATCCAGACTATGTATAATTGTGAATGCTTCTGCATTTTGTTGCAATAAATAATTATATATCCGGGCCATTTCCAAACTATAAACACCAACCAATTGATATTTTGGCAAAGCCGGATTAACCATGGGACCTAACATATTAAAGAATGTCCTTATTTTTAAACTCTTTCTTATCGGACCAACAACTTTCAATGCAGGATGAAATAAAGGTGCGTGCAAAAAACAAATATTCGATGCCTCAATCTCTTTTTCTAATACCGATACATCATTTTTGAATTTGTACCCGATCTGTTCCATCACATTTGAAGACCCACTGATAGAAGACGCGCCGTAATTACCATGCTTGGCAACTTTGTTTCCGGTACCCGCTACGATAAAGCAGCTAAGGGTCGAAATATTGAATGTATCTTTTCCATCGCCACCTGTTCCAACAATATCCATTACATTATAAGCACTTAAATTTACGGGCACACAAAGCTCCATTAGTGCATCTCTGAAACCTTGCAGCTCTTCGATGGTAATACTACGCATAAGGTACACCGTTATGAAAGCAGTTATTTCACTTTCGCTATACATGCTTTTAGAAATATCGAGTAATACTTCTTTAGCCTGTTCTCTCGAAAGGCTTTTATGTTCGAATAAATAGTTTAATATTTTTTTCATTTTATTTTTTTGTTGTGATGAGAATACAATTCTTTATGAATTATTTTCCCAGCCAATTCCTCAACATTTGCTCACCCGCAGGCGTTAATACGCTTTCAGGATGAAATTGTACTCCTTGCACATCATATTTTTTATGTTGTAACGCCATTACATATCCATTTTCATCAGTAGCTGTTATTTCAAGCTCTCCCGGAAAACCTTCGTTGGCAATGATCCAGCTATGGTATCTTCCTACCTCAACAGTATCTCCTAATCCTTGTAAGACCTGTGCTTTTTGATTAATGATCTTGATCGGCGTTGCTACACCATGATACACAGCACTTAAGTTTGTTAGTGTACCGCCAAAAGCCTCTCCTATCGCCTGATGACCCAAACATACACCCAGTATAGATTTCGTAGGTGCATACTCTTTTATCAGAGGCAATAACAAACCCGCTTCACTTGGTACACCTGGACCGGGAGATAAAATAATTTTATCATACTTTTTCACATCTTCCAAAGCGATCTGATCATTGCGGTATACATCTACTTTTTGGTGCATAATCTTTTCTACAAGGTGAACCAAATTGTATGTAAAAGAATCGTAGTTATCGAATACTAATATTTTCATCCTAAATATTTTGTGCTAATTCAATAGCTTGTTTCAATGCGTTTAATTTATTATTTACTTCCTGCAATTCACTTTCAGGCTTGCTGGCTATTGTGATACCCGCTCCTGCCTGTGATGTTAACGTATTATCCTTGCTTAAGAAAGTCCGGATCATGATCGCGTGATTGCAACTGCCATCAAAGCCTATAAAGCCAATTGCTCCGCCATAATAACTTCTTGCTGTGGGTTCAAAATTATCGATCAGCTGCATCGCTTTAAATTTAGGCGCTCCGCTTAATGTACCAGCAGGAAAACTCACCGCTAATAATTTAAATGGGTTCGTGTCGGCAGGTACTTTACCTATCACTTCGCTTACCATATGAATGACATGAGAATAGAAATTGATCTTTTTATATTGTGTTACTTCTACTTCGGTACACATCCTGCTCAGGTCGTTTCTCGCAAGGTCGACCAACATCACATGCTCCGCATTTTCTTTTGGATCTTGCTGCAATTTTACGGCAAGCGCTTTATCCTGTTCATCATCGCCCGTTCTTCTAAAAGTTCCTGCAATGGGATGTACGATCGCTTTTCCATTTTGTATAATCACCTGGCTTTCGGGTGAAGAACCCAATAATTTATAATCGCCGTAATCAAAATAAAATAAATACGGACTAGGATTGATACTTCTCAAAGCTCTGTAAACATTGAATTCATCGCCGGTAAAAGATTGCTGGAACCTTCTGCTCAAAACAATTTGAAACACATCGCCTCTTAAACAGCTAGCTATTCCTTTTTTAACGATATCAACGTATTCATCATTGGTTAGATTAGATGTTTCTTCCCCTTTGATTTTAAAAGGAAATGTTGGAACGTCTTTACTTTTGATCAGTGTTTCTACTAATTCAACATCACTTTTAATTCCTTCTATCTTGTTCTCGCAAATATATAATTCATCTTTAAAATGATTGATGGCGATAACATACTGGTACAACCTGTATCGCATCAATGGAATTTGCGAGGATTGATCTGCGCCATGCGGATTATCCAATTGCACCGTATCGAAAAACTGAACGGCATCATATGTTGTGTAACCAAATAAACCTTGTGCGGTATTGACAGGCTTTGTTGCCGCTTTTTTAATATCAAAACGCTGCATAAAATTCCAAAGCTGTTGTGGCACTTCTGAAGGATCGGCAAACTTTACTTTCTCAGGTGTTTCATTAGGCAATTTAAATTCCATTACAGACATATTGCTGATCTCAATACCTGCAATTGCATTAATGGCTATATAGGTATAGCTATTTTCACCTGCATGAAAATCTGTACTTTCTAATAATATCGTATCCCTGAACCTGTCTCTTAAACGAAGGTAGATACCTACCGGCGTGTACACATCTGCTAAGATCTTTTTTGATGTGGTTGTTATTTCTATTTTTTTCATTGCTATTTTATATTCTCATTCTGACAAAAAAGAAAAAGCCCCGACACAATTGTGTCGGGGCTCATTAAAGTATTTATAATACATACCAATAGTTAAGCGACACAATTAAAAAATTGCTTGCCACCACCAACTATTGTTATTTGTATATTGATTTTTCATTTGTTAACACAAAGATGTGGTAGATTTAATTAATAAAAAAATTATTTTAGTAAATTCAGTTAAAATTGCTCAAATGCAGATACAACATGAGGAAAAAGCCGATGGCAAAGGTTCTTTTTATATAATGGGAGATGATAAACCATTAGCAGAAATGACCTACACAATAGCTAATAACAAGCTAATGATCATTCAACATACCGAAGTAGCCGACGTGTTGCAAGGGAAACATGCAGGCCATCAATTGATAGATGCCGGTGTTAGTTATGCCAGAGAAAAAGGGTTAAAAATATTCCCTTTATGTCCTTTTGTAAAATCGGTTTTTACTAAAAATGAAGCGCAATACAAAGATGTTTGGAACAAATAATGGCTTAATTGTTGAACTGTTATATTGTTATTTACTTACATTATCTTTCAACAATTAAACAATAAAGCATTCAACAATTAAAATATGCAAGTCACAATATTCGGACCTACAGGATCAGTTGGAAAACAATTAGTACAACAAGCTTTATTTAAAGGCTATAAAGTAAAAGCCTTTGGTAGAAATGTTTTTACCCAGGATCTTCCTAAAGATGATAATCTTGAATTAATTCATGGAGCCGTGTTTGATGAAGGCGAAGTATATAAAGCCATCAAAGGAAGTGATGCTATATTATCTGCATTGGATGGCGGAACAGATGGTACAGATAAATCTCGCTCGCTTGGTATGAAAAATATTATCAGGCAAATGGACAAGGCAAATATCAAACGTATTATTGCCGTTAGTGGTTTTGGCATTTTGAATGCGATGGATGACACTTATTTATTTGGCGATACCAATTTTCCACCGGCTTTGCTTCCTGTGAGTGAAGAACATTTCAAGGCCTATGAATTACTAAAAGCTTCTTCCGTAAACTGGACACTCGTTTGTTGCCCGGAGATCATTGACAAAAGCGCCACAGGCCTTTTCACAACAAATGCTACTTATCCTCCTGTTGTAAATAATAATAAAATATATTCTGGCGATGTTGCTTTGTTCATGATTAATGAGCTTACGACTAACGGATATAATAAAGAACGCGTGGGTATCTCGAATTAGGATTGCCTGAATTGAGATTCGTCGGATTTGTGGATTGATGGATTTGCGAAGATAGTAGCGAATTAATTTTTAATCCTGTTAATCCTTAAATCTGACGAATCCCAATTCAGACAAAAAAATCCAACTCTATAAAAGTTGGATTCCAGAATTAAAAGATTTATTGTTTATGCAAATTTCTTAGCGTCTTCTAAAAATTTAGCTAACCCGATATCGGTTAAAGGATGTTTTAATAATCCTAAAATCGAATCTAGCGGACATGTACAAACGTTAGCTCCAGCCTCAGCACATTTAATAATATGATTTGGATAACGGATAGATGCTGCTAATATTTCGGTTTTATATCCCTGGATATCATAAATCTGACGAATCTGATGTATCAGTTCCATCCCATCCCAACCGCTGTCATCAATACGACCAATGAATGGAGATACATATTTAGCACCCGCTTTAGCTGCAAGAATTGCCTGACCCGCAGAAAATACCAATGTACAGTTCGTCGCAATACCATTATCAGTAAACCATTTAATAGCTTTAACGCCATCTTTGATCATCGGTACTTTTACAATGATATTTTTATGCAACGCAGCTAATACCTTACCTTCTTTGATTATAGTATCAAAATCTGTAGAAACTACTTCTGCACTTATATCACCGTTAGGAACTATCTCGCAAATAGTTTTATAATGCTGCTCTACTGCTGCTTTCCCTTTAATGCCTTCTTTCGCCATTAATGATGGATTGGTTGTTACGCCATCCAAAATGCCAAGGTCTTGGGCTTCTTTAATTTGAGCCAGGTTGGCTGTGTCTATAAAAAACTTCATTATGTAATATTTAAGATTGAATATTTAATATTTTTAAAAGCAAAAAGCATGCTCAATTGATTTGTTATGCCAATATAACATAACAATATTAATTACCGTTCAAATGCTTTTGGACCGCTAAGATACTAGCTAATTCTGAAATTAAAAATGCCCAATCATAGACTGGGCATCAATTCTATAGTAGATCGAAAATATTAAATAAAAATGGCAAGTTACTTACATCGCACCGCTCAACCATCTACCCTTGCTACCTTCCGGTCCTGGGGGAGTTCAACAGGAGCTGGCCGTATAAGACTTGCCGTTGCAAAGATAAGAATTAGTTTTAAGTTTAAAACTAAAAACTAATTCTTCCCTCAAAAAACTAATTCCCGATCGAATTTTGTGCGTTCCTTGAATCGAAATTTGTTATGCCGATCAGCTGATCAGTGCGATCTGTAAATGATTTATAATATACCAATATGGTATAATTATTTTCTGTCTCGAAAAAATTACCATTCGTATCTGTAATTAACGAAGGATTTTTTTTTATCTACCAAAACATAATCATAATTATAATAACCCTGCTTCATGAATTTATTGATCTCGTATTGATTTTTATCAGGATTGAATTTCAGTTTTGTAGAATCCGTGAACCTGTAATTTGTGAGTTGGCCATATAAATAAACATCCTTATCGGGATATGGTTGCTGGTCAGGCGTTACATAACTAAAATGAACCGTGGCATAATCCGCCTGCGTACCCGGACTAATATTATCCAATGTTCCGATCAGGTACAATCCGTTATAATCTGTATAATAAACATATGGCTGGCCTGATCTGTCTGCATCTTTCAAAAGAATAATGTCAGGTATCTCACCTTTTTTATAGTTCACGGCTTTCATGCGGTCACTGTGCAAGCTAAAGCTTCTCATATCAAGCCAGCGCCATTCTCTGCTTCCCGGAAATACAAAAATATTTTCTGAATTATATTCTAAATTATTGCCTCGTATAAAAGTTGGCGCTATTCCATTGCCTTGTGCAACATCCCAACGATAATTTTGGAGCACAACTACTTTTATTTCCTGGCTTGTATTAAATGTATTGATAGAACCAATATTAACTGTGAATTGTAAACGTTGACTCGATTTAAATTGCGGACCGAATGGCTGCGTGATCAATGCTGACACCGTTGCCTTTGAATTAAGCACCAGCATACGCCTTGTAAATGCCAGCTTTGATGTATCGCCATCTAAAAAAACCTTCAACAAATAATTGCCTGATCTTGTTGGCAACATGCTTTCTTCCGGAAGTGCTATTTGATAATGAGTATAGCTAACCGTTGTTAAATAAGAAAAACTATAGTTGGTTATTTGCGATTGCGTAAACCCTGTGAGGTAATCGAACTGGCTCATATCAACCGGTTTCCAATTAACATCACAGATTTGAAAAGTGTAATAGTAATTTTTTATATCAGCATCCATATCATCAAAACTAAGACTAAGCTTATCTCCGCTATTAAGATTTATGACCGGCATAGACAATTGATTACCTGCCGAATGAAACCTTACCGTACGAATATTATTATAATAAGTATCATCCTGGGCAATAACAGCAGTAGTTATTGATAAAGATAAAAGAGCTATTAAGACTAAATATTTAAAATGGTTCATATAGTTATTAAAATATTTACTTTTGAAAGATAACAAATGTACGTTGTTTGAATATTTCAGCCTTTATAGCCAAAAGAATAGCATTAAACAGTGAACGGACCTTTTCACGGTTCATTATACGATTAGCCGTTGGTGCAACCGCTATCAGCGTAGCTATTATGATCATTTCACTAAGTTTTGTTAATGGCTTTCAGCAGGTGATCAGCAACAAAGTCTTCAGTTTTTGGGGACATATCCGTGTACAACAAAGCATGGACGACAGGTCGAATATAGCGGAAGAATATCCCATTACTGCAAATGATACGATAGAAACCTACTTACGCAGCTTGCCCCCAATTAAAAGTGTTGAACGGTATGCCACCAAATCTGCCATCATAAAATACCATACCGAAATTGAAAGTGTTTTGTTAAAAGGTATCGACAGTTCTTTTAATTTTTCAAGATTGCAACCTTTTCTGCAGCAAGGTACCTGGCCAATATTTAAAGACAGTGCCTATAGCAAGGATATTGTTATCTCGGCTTACACAGCCAGGCAATTGGCCGTGGATGTAAATGACAGTACAGATGTACTTTTTTTACGAAAAGACGGAACGCCCTCTCCACGACGGCTAAGGATCAGTGGTATTTACAAAACGTCGATCGATGAGTATGATAAAAATTTTGCACTATGTGATATCAAAATGATAAGGCGCCTGAACAATTGGGAAAATGATCAGATAGGTGGATATGAAATATTTTTAAATGATTACAAAGATATTGACACGGTCAACTCTGTTATTTATGACCAGCTGCCGCAGGGATGGTACAGCAGAACGATCAAAGATATTTATCCGAATATTTTTGATTGGCTGGCCTTGCAGGATAGGATCAAATTTATTTTAGTAGGCATTATGATCATCGTTGCAGTTGTAAATCTTATCACTTGTTTACTGATCATTGTTTTAGAAAGAACAAGGATGACAGGCATACTAAAAGCCATCGGTGCCAGTGATTGGGATGTGCAAAAAATATTCTTATACAATACTTCTGTTATCGCGATAGCAGGAATTATTATTGGCACCATATTAGGTATCGGCATTTGCTGGCTGCAAGAAAAAACGGGCTTTATAAAATTAGATGAGGAAGCTTATTATATGAGTGCGGCACATGCGCAGGTAGTGTGGTGGCAGGTTGTAGTAGTTGATGTTGTTACATTAGCTATTTGTTTTGCCACATTGATCATCCCAACATTATTAGTCAGAAAAATAAAGCCGGTAAAAGCAATTCAGTTCAGATAAAATTTATTTATGGATATTCAACACCTCAAACCTGCAATAGTACATTTAATAAAAATTTTATTGATTGAGACTGTTTATTGCACCGCAGCTTTTTATGGATACGCATTATTTTCATTCATGTTTTTTGGTGAAGGTGATAAAAGCTTCGCGTACACAAAGCAGAATGGTTATATCTATTGGTGTGTGATCATTATCCCGCCAATGCTATTCAATTTAATATACCTGTTTGTAAATTATTACAAAGGCGAAATGGGGAAAGTGTATGCCGATCTTTTGGCTTTAGTAGTTCTTGTCATCTTTTCTTTTACTGCGTATAAAATTTGCACAAGCGTGTAAGTATTATAAATGTGATAAAATAATTCCCGTTGCTACTGCAGCATTCAATGATTCTGCACTGCCAATTTTTGGGATCGTTATTTTTTCTGTTGCCGCTTCCATTAATTCCGCACTGATCCCTTTTGATTCATTGCCGATCAATATAAAACCTTCTTTCAATCCTTTTAGTGTACTGATGTCTTTTCCTTTTAATGCATCTGCGTATATTTTTATTTTATTGTTAGATCGAATAAACTTTTGCAGGTCAGTGTACATAATGTTTACTCTTGCCAAACTGCCCATGGTGCTTTGTACTACTTTGGGATTATATTGATCAACTGTATCGCCTGAACAAATGATCGCGGCTATGCCGAACCAATCTGCAATCCTGATGATGGTTCCTAAATTTCCGGGGTCCTGAATAGTATCCAATAGTAATGTTACTCGGTCTTTAACCACAATTTCTTTTGGCTGTATCTTCTTAAAAACAGCCAATACCTGAGATGCCGTACTCAGTGTCGATACTTTCTGCAATTCAAAATCCTTTACTTCCTGCAGGTCGCCCGCAAAATGCTTTCTGATCAGTATTTCATTGTCGTGTAGCCACTCTTGCTCGCCTAGTAGTTGCTCGCAAACAAACCGGCCAGACTGTAAAAGTTCCAAAACCAGCTTGTTTCCCTCGGCAATAAAAGCTCCTTCCAGATCCCTGAATTTTTTGTGGTGTAAACTTTGAATATATTTGACCTGAGATTTACTTAACATCTACTTTAAATTTATACTTTCTATAATATAATGGCCGGAAAAAGACTCTTATACTATTTTAAAAATATGCTTTTTATTACAGTATTGCTGTCTTCCTGTACCGTTGTTAGAAAACACCAAAGAGGCAAGCCCTTTGTTTACAAAAATACCATCGAAGTTAAGGGAGGAAAATTTACTCCCGCAGAAAAAGGTGTATTAAAACAACGATTGCTGGCACAATTGGATGACAGCTCGGTAATGATCCCTAACGATATCTTTTTTGTTATACATGTTATTAATAATCCACCGGCATATGATAGTGGCTATTCAGTTGTTTCTGCAAAAAATATGAAAGCCTCAATGCTGCATATCGGTTATTACAATTCTTCTGCATCTTATATTGCAGATACACTTACCAGACGAAAAATAACTTTAAGCGCACGTCATTGGCCTTGGCGGACAGAGATTCAAAAAAGAGTGTCTGTTAATTATACGGTAGTAACAGGCCCGCCAACATTAATAGATACAGTAAGCTATTCTTTTAAAAAACCGGAGCTGGAAGATCTTGCGCTTAAATCTGCTAACAGGTCTTATTTAAAAAAAGGTGACCCTATTACTAAAGGAAATGTTTTGGGTGAAAGTAGCCGCCTGGTTGAGTTGTACCGCAATTACGGATTTTACAAATTTACTTCAGACGATATAAAAGTGAAAGGTGACACAACGATCGCTGCATTAACAACGGTCACTACAGATCCGTTCGAAAATCTTCGCTTGCTGGCCGAATCAAATGAAGAAAGAAATAAACCAACTATTAAATTAGATATAGGCTTAAACCCTACCACGGATAGTTTGCGTTTGAGAAAATATTATATCCGAAATATTTATATCTATCCGGATTATACGAGCGCTGATGCCACTAATGATAGTAGTTATACGGAAGTAAAAACGAAGAATCATTATATTATCCGGTACCATAAACAATTATTTCGCACCTCTCTTATTACCAGGCAAATGCTTATAAAGCCGGGGAACGTTTACAGTCAGGATATTTATTCTAAAACGATGAATAATTTTGAGCAAACAAATGTTTGGCAAAGTAGTAATATCACGATCGTTGATTTGAAAGATACTACCGGCAAGCCCGATAGCGTGGGTAAGCTCGATATGATCGTACAATTAACGCCCGCAAAAAAATATGGTTTTGAAGCGAGTATTGAAAGCAGTTATTCTACAAATAATACAAATACAACCGGAGCCAACTTATTCGGCTTATCAGGAAACGTGTCTCTTCAGGATAGGAACTTAGGCAAGCGAGGTGTAAAAATGACGAATGCAATACATGCAGGCGCAGAATTTGATCTGGAACAACAACAAAATGGCGGTAACGTTATTAACTCCAATGAATATGGTTTTAATAATAGTTTTTTATTCCCGAAATTTATAACACCATTTAGATACCTGAACAGAAAGAGATTGATTTCTGAACAATCATTTATCAATACCGGTGTTTCGTATGTAAAACGCCTTGATCTTTTTAACCAGGAAAATTTAAGCATCGCAATGGGCTATCAATGGAGTAATAAGCCTAATCATAGGTGGACATTTAAGCCGTTGGATTTTGAATTTTCTTATCTCTATAATCAATCGGATAGTTTCACTAATGATCTAAAAAATATTCCTTATTTGAAATATGCATACAACACTGCAATGGTATTAGGAAGCAGCATTGGTTATGTTTCAACTGTTGTGAATGCGCATCATATTAACAGGCAACATATTTTTAAAACTAACCTTGAAGAATCAGGATTACTACTAGGGCAGGTAGGTTTTGTTCAAAATTATTTACGCAGGTATGTAAAATACGATGTTGATTATACGCATCTTATCTCCTATAGAAAATCTTCAATGGCATTCCATGTTTTTGGCGGCGTTGGCGTACCTATAGGTAAAGATTCTACCTTGCCATTTTTTAAACAATACTTTAGCGGGGGCTCAAACAGTATGCGTGGCTGGCCTATACGTGGTGTAGGAACCGGAGCTCAGCCTTTGTTACCTTATTCTAGAGATACCATAAGGTTTAATGATAGGACCGGTGATATCAAACTTGAATTTAATGCCGAATACAGGTATAATATACTTTCGATCATACCTAATACATTGATGTTAAAAGGTGCATTATTTTGTGATGTTGGTAATATTTGGAATTTCAACAATGTGGGTGGTGCAGATAGTTTGCAATTTAGATTAAGTACACTTTACAAAGAATTAGGGGTTGATCTTGGAACAGGATTTAGGTTTGATTTCAATTACTTTCTGATCCGTTTTGATTTTGGCTTTAGATTCAAACGACCCGAAACTTCCTATATTAACAATGGATGGAAAGCGCCGTCAATAGGTTTTGATGATGCGTTCCAGAAAATATTCACAAGAGGCCAAAATGATGAAGACAGGGAATGGCGCTACGAGAATTTCAACTTCTCTATCGGGCTCAGTTATCCTTTTTAGTCAATACATCTTCAACCGGGACAGCATCTTCTACGGAGAATGCTCCTATTCTTGTTCTGCGCAAAATGCTTAAATAAGCTCCGCAACCTAAAGCCGCGCCAAAATCATTCGCTAAGCTACGTATATACGTTCCTGTTGAGCAGAGTATTTTGAATTCAACTACCGGTAATTCAATTCGTGTAATATCAAATTGATAGATCGTTACTTTTCTTGTCTTCAATTCTACCTCTACACCTTTTCTTGCTAACTCATACATAGCAACCCCATCTTTTTTTATAGCAGAATACATTGGTGGCATTTGTTCTATCTCTCCAACAAATTTTTCTGCTGCTGCTAAGATTTCTTTTTCAGTAAGATGTTCATATTCCTTTGGCTGTTCAGGTGTACTTTCAAGATCGTACGTAGCTGTTACTTGCCCTAATGTAATTTGACCGGTATATTCTTTTTCCTGGGCCGCATAATCATTGATGCTTTTTGTGAATTTTCCTGTGCAGATAATTAAAAGCCCGGTTGCCAAAGGATCTAATGTGCCTGCATGGCCGATCTTTTTTATCTGTAGCATGCCGCGCAATTTACGTACCATGTCGAAAGATGTCCAGTGTATTGGTTTATCTATCAATAATACTTTCCCCTCAGCAAAGGGTAATTGTATCGCCGGATCAAGCGGAATAATATCCCTGCGTTCGCGCTTAGGCAGTTTTTCACCCGTTGCTTCAGCATATTTACTTCTGTATGTTACTCTTCTTGCCAAATGATATTTTTTGCAAATGTACTGCTGCTAAAATTAATAAGTGAAAGCAGTTTAATTGGTAACCATAATTGTTATAATTTACAGCTCTTTTTAAAATAAAATAACATGACAATTACCGCATTGAACGAACAGTTTGGCCATTCAAAACAAATTGAATTTTCTACTATCAAAGGCGACTTGCCGATCGTTACTTTAACGAATCAATATGCAACAGTAAAAATATCTTTATACGGTGCCCAGGTTTTAAGCTATATTCCTACAGGAGAAGCTGATGTTCTCTGGATGAGTGAAAAAAGCCTGTTTCAGGAAGGCAAAGCCATCAGAGGCGGTATTCCCATCTGCTTTCCCTGGTTCGGACCAAATCCTGAAGACAGTAAAAAACCGCAGCATGGCTTTGCAAGACTTTCGACCTGGACAGTAAAAACTACAAATACATCACCGCAAGGTTACTTGTCAATTACTTTGGTATTAAAAGATTCACCCGTAACAAAAACATTGTGGCCCTTCTCTTTTACCGCAGAAATAATTATAACGCTTGATACCCGGCTTGAACTAACATTGCGCTGCATTAATAATGACGATAAAGCTTTTGATTATTCAGATGCCTTACACAGTTATTTTAATGTTAGTGATATCAGCAATATCACGATCGATGGATTAGTAGATGCTACTTATTTTCCTGCAGGGATCGATACGGGTATACAACAAAAAGAGAGATTATTAGCGATAACTAAAGAAGAGAACCGCCGTTATCTTGATCATACAGCAACCTGCATCATCAATGATAATGGATACAAAAGAAAGATCCGTGTTGGCAAGGCCGGAAGTAAAACAACCGTAGTATGGAACCCGGGTGCAGACGTTACCAAAACCATGAATGATATGTTGCCCGACGGTTATAAAACTTTTGTTTGTGTAGAAGCAGCCAACGCTTTTAATAATATAATTAAACTCGGCCCGGGAGAAAGCTTTAATCTATCAACGATCATTCATTCAGAAACCGAATAACATAATTATATAACATTTTATTCTTATTGTGTAACGATGCTATTCAATAGTTATACTTCCTTTGTTACGCCTTAATCGTAATAATTAAAACAAGGAGTATCCATTGCCAATTAATATCCCACTACAAGAGTTTGTCCGGCATTTTGCCCTGCAAAAAACTGACCGGTCCATTATTTTTGAATCTACTGTTGTTGCTTACTACAACGGCATCACTACAGAAAAACATTGCCAGGTTGAGGTTGTAACCTTATTCGACAGGCAATTTGTTAATCTTTTAAATGTAAATAATAACGATATGCCTGATCAGTTCGACGTTGAGCAGGATACAATAAGTTACGTGCCTAATTTATGCTTACGTATAGATAAAAAGGATGGCGAAGCTATCGTCCTGATTTTTCCTAAGAAATAATTCCTAATTTGTAGCACCAATTTGTAGCATCATGAAAGTATATATCAAGAATATGGCATGCGAATGCTGCATTGCATTTGTACAGGATGAGCTTGAAAAGCTGGATATCAGTGTGCAAACAATTGATATCGGTGAAGCTACTTTACAGGAAGATATTTCCAAAGAACAGAGAGCTCAATTAAATACAGCCATTAAACGGGCCGGCCTCGAAGTAATAGAGAATAAAGAAGGGTTGCTATTAGACAAGATAAAAAAAGCAATTTCGGATTATGTAAGTAAATCAAAAGAAAAGCCGGGCGTTAACTTATCGAGCTATTTAAGCAAGCAACTTCATCACGATTATGCTTACCTGACAAGGTTTTTCTCTGCAATGGAAGCCAGGACCATTGAACAATACCTTATCTCTTATAAAATCGATAAGGTTAAAGAATTACTTGTGTTTAATGAATATACATTGACTGAAATTGCAGACAAACTGCATTACAGCAGTGTTGCCCATCTATCGGCCCAGTTTAAAAAGATCACGGGATTAACACCGAGCCATTTTAAAAATTTAAGAAGAGAGAGAGGATTAGTATCACCAGCCTTCTTAAAGAAAAAACACAAATCGCTTTAATCCTCAGCAGGAAAAACCGGGATCGAATCTCTTAACATTATCAATGAGTCAGTGCAGGTATTTTTATACTCAATATCCCAATAAGCAGTTATTTCAGTGCGCCCTTTAGTACTAATTCCCATGGAGGCATATTTGGTATTTGTATAGCGCAATGAATCATCTGCCAATGCTATCATAAACTCGTTGTTATTATTTGTTTTTAGATGCAAATCTTGATACTCTTTATTTAATGCAAAAAAGTACATCGTTAAATAAACAGAATCTGCATTTACTCTTTTAATGACCGTCTGCGTTAAAGGCTTCCATTCTGTATTGGTTATATTGCCTAATGTATCGTATTCTTCAGTATAATCTGCTGTATCCTCATCAATAATAAATTGATAAGATTTTAATTTGCCGCTTTCATAAAAAGAATAGCATCCGGCATTTACAGTATCGGCTCCTTTATCTTTTAAGATCACTATTTTTTCATCTGCAAAACTATCAACAACAAATGCCTTATCGCGGTTCTTATTCAGCAATTCATCCATGGTAACAATGCAGTTTGGATTGCAATGAGTGCGACAACAGCCATTCAATAAAAATAGAATGCAACAACAAAGTATAATTCTCATGATTACAATTATACGACTTTCTTTACATTATAAAAAGGTAGGTAGTGGCGCATTTTGAGATTTTATTAATCGTCTGCCGACATAACGCCTCCTGCTCTTGCAAAAAATGTTGTAACGGTTCGTTGTTTATTGTCGTGTAGGCTCGTAATAAAGCACGATTACACCTGAACCAAATATTTTTGTCCTTAAAAGTTTAAAAATTGTACTGTCTTTTATTTTGTCAAACAATGGCAGGCCTTTTCCTAGTACGACAGGATGAACACAAAGCTGAAACTCATCAATCAAATTAAGGTTCATTAGCTGAATAATTAAACTACGGCTTCCTACTAAAATGTCTTTGCCCGATTGTTGTTTGAGTTCTGAAACTTCTTCTTCAATAGGTTGATTTGACAATTTAGCACTGTCCCATTCCGTATTTTTCAGCGTATGCGAAAAAACAATTTTGGGTATTTTATCTATTGCTACTGCAAATTCGTCCATTGATTTTTCTCCTGATGGATTTTTTAATAGTGTTTGCCAGAATTGCATAAGTTGGTAGGTCTTCCTTCCATATAGAGTTACCCCAGCATTGTCTAATAGTTCAGAGTAATGTTGATGTAATTCTTCGTCCGGAATTCCTGCTGTGTGGTCGCAAAACCCGTCAAGTGTCATATTGATTGCTGCAATTACTTTTCTCATACTTTTAAGTTTATGTCAACTATGCTCGTGTGTCGTCCTACAATAAGCGCTAACGTTCTGCATTGGCGAGATAATCCTGTATTAAAAGAAAGGACTGTGAAAACAGCCCTTTGAGTATTTACCAAAACTACGATACGAAGATCGAGTTTACTATATTACGATCACAATATTCATACCATACAAAAAAATTGATACCATTTTATTATAAAAGAGGGCTGTAGAAACAGTCCTCGATATGTCTAAAATTATAATTCTCTAGGAATTTAACTAACTACTGATAAAACATCAAATACAATGCCCAATAAATGATTAGGAGCTGAATTAAAAGACTCGAATATTAACGCTAAACACATCTAAAATATAAGCACAAGTAAACTGAAATACTACCAAAAGGCAATAAAAAACCCCGACGTATCCGGGGTTTTTGCATCTATAAATTTCAGTAGAAAATGAAGCCTTTAAAAGTCATTATTACTTTTTGGTGCATTGCTTACCGGTTTTTTTATTTTTACTTTGCCTGTATCCTTTACAGCTTTAGACTTAGCATCTGTTTTTGTTGCATCATCGCTTGTTCCATAATCGTTAGATGAAGGATCAGCATAATCGCCTGCATCGCCATTACCCTGATCTTCGGGATAACTGGTGCTATCTGTCTGATTAAATAAGGCAGCATTCAGATCGGCATATTCAGGATTATTCAACGCCTGAGGAGGTTCAGGAAAGTCTAATATTTTTCCGTACGGCAATTTTTTATCCCCATATACTTTGGTCATAAAATTACCCCATTTAGGTAGAGCCATTTCATTACCACCGGATGTACCAGAATATATTTTCAAGAACTGATCATCACAACCAACCCACGTACCGGCTAATAATTCCGGCGTATAACCAATGAACCATCCATCGGTATTATCATTTGTTGTACCTGTTTTACCCGCTTTCTTTACGGGGATATTATAATTTTTTAACGAATGGCCCGTTCCAAAATCTACAACACCTTCCATGAGTTTAACCATTGTGTAGGCATTCACTTCACTGATAACCTGTTTTGTTTCGGGCACAAATTCCTGTAAAATATTACCGTCTTTATCTTCGATGCGTGTAACCAAAATTGGTTCTGTATTATATCCTTTGTTTGGAAACATGGTATAAGCACGTAACATTTCAAGCATCGGTACTTCAGCAGTACCTAATGCGATGGATGGCACATCAGGGATAAAACTTTTAATACCACAAGTGTGCGCAAACTCTACCAGGCGATCCGGACCAATGACAGACATCAATCTGTAAGCCACAGGATTTTTTGAATGTGCTAAACCATACGCCAGTGTACCGCCACCACCCGTTATACATTTACCGCTTAAGCAAATAGTACCGCCCGGCACCAATGTTTGTGGCGTGTAGCCCGCATCTTGTACTGCCAATGTATAGAGTAATGGTTTGAAAGTTGAACCTACTTGTCTGAGTGCTGTAACGTGATCAAATTTGAACCATTTAAAATCGATACCACCTACCCAACATTTTACCTCACCCGTTCTAGGATCCATACAAACAAAAGATGTTTGCATTAATTGCTTGTGGTATTTGATAGAATCTCTTGGCGTCATCACGGTATCTAATTCTCTTGCCGCGTTCCAGGCAAACACCTTCATTTTTACCGGTACCGTAAATGATGCTGCTATCTCATCTTCACTAATGCTATCCTCTTCCATATTTTTCCAACGGTCACTTTCTTTCATAGCGGCATCGATCACATTATCGTGTCCCTTCCACATTTTAGAACCATTGGTTTTTAAAAGCGCATTTAATTTTTGTTGGATGATGGGCATATGTTCGATCACAGATTGCTCTGCATAATCCTGCATTTTTTGAATCGATCGTTGTGTATATTTTCAATCCGTCTCTGTACAGGTCGTAGCTTTCTCCTGTTTTTGGGTTGCGGTGATCTTTACACCAGTCTTTTAGTCTATCTGCCAATACCTGGCGGAAATAAGGCGCTATGCCAACATCATCATCAGATTTTTTAAAGTTGGTAACAAGGGGCATTGCTTTCAATTTGTCCGCTTCATCCTGCGTTAAATATTGTTCTTTACAATCGACCATTCTTTGGATAACGGTATTGCGGCGATTCAATGATGCTTTGGGATGGCGGATAGGATCATACACAAATCCTTTCAGCATGCCTACCAACACTGCCGCTTCCTCAACACTAAGATCCGCCGGCTCTTTTTGAAAATACGTACGTGATGCATTTCTTATTCCATAATTATAACCCCATGGTGCGCGGTTAAGGTATAAGGTTAAAATTTCTTCTTTTGTGAAATTGCGCTCAAGCTTTACGGCGATTATCCATTCTTTAATTTTATCTACACTTCTTTTTAAAAAGCCGCCATGACCTTGTTTCAACATCATCTTTGCTAATTGCTGCGTTATCGGACTACCGCCTCCGTCTCTGCCCAACTTAAGAAAGACCCTTGCTACCGCTTTGGCATCGATACCTGAGTGATCGTAAAAACGTTCATCTTCGGTCGCTACCAGTGCATGAATAATGTTTGGTGATATCTGATCATATTTTATTTCAGTGCGGTTCTCTGCAAAATATTTACCCATCAGCAAGCCATCATTTGAATAGATCTCACTGGCAAGATCCGCATCAGGATTTTCCAATTCTGTTAAAGAAGGCATTTTGCCAAATACACCTACATCCGCAGCAACAAAAAGAAGCACTACGAATAGCAAGCCGCTAAGAAAAATGATCCACAGAATTTTTACTGGACGTGTCATACGATATATTTTTATAGACTCTATATTTAATTAAACCTGCCGGGATATTTTAGCTGCAATAGTTTTTTATACCCTGAAAGATCCTTATTCTTTTCTAATAATTGCAGACTCTCATCTGATATAATTTCAAAGTAATATTTATTTGGTTCTAACCAAGATATTTCATTTGGCGCCGCGGCATTTATTTTACCAAAATATTGTAACGCCGCATCTGCATCTGTAAATTTAGAGAATACCAGGATGGTATGATCAGCATCAAGACTGACCTTATCAATAGTATATTGTCTTTCATAAAACATTTCATCGTTATACCGTGAAAATGCATTTTTTGCTTCGGTTGTATAGGTATTGTCAACTTTTGTCATCACCATTATTACATGCTGTGGCGACGACTCATTAAATGAGAATTGATTGGAAGGAATGGGCACAACGAGTGCTTTTTTCACACTATCTTTTATGGCAACCTGAGGCGCTATCTTTTTAATACTGCTATCTTTTAGATTTTTTACCTGCGGCTGCACAGTTGCAACAGTATCATCGGGGATCGATACTGTTTCATCTTCTGTAGCACGTGTCACTTGTAAATTAGTAAGGTAATCCTCTATTGCTCTTCTTCGCCTCAATACATTTATTAAATTTTGAGCCTTGGGAGCAAGCTGGTTTCTTCTATAGAACCTGGTAATATACTGCAGGTCTTTTATAGCCGCGCTATCATCGCATTTATATTGAATATAATAAATGGCTTCGATATAGAGCAATTGCGGACTCCAATAATTTTCTCCATACAAAGTATCCGCATTGTTTTTTTCTGCTATGGCAGAATCAAATTGCCCTTCAATGAAAAGATCATAAATGCGTTTATACCTGTCCGATACTACCGAGTTATTCGTTAATGGCCTTGCATGATTTGGATCTGTTAATAATTCAGCCGAACGGCTATCCGGCAAAACCGTTACCAGTAAATTTTTATAGAAGGCCATTTTTGCAGTGTCTCCTAATTTATGATAGCAATAATAAAGATCGAAATAGAGTTCACCCATATACAAACTGTCCGGAAATAACCGTAAAGACCTTTCATATGTTATCACAGCATTACTGTAATCTTCCAGGTTATTCTGGTACAATTTACCCAGTCTAAATAAATTCTTTGCCAACAGGCTATTGCTGGCATCCATCTTATCGCTTGTTAATGGAATATTTGACATCAGGCCCTTATAACTTATATCCTGGGGTGCTACTGCTTTTTGTGTAGTATCAACAACGCCTACCACAACTGCCGAGGTATCATCAGGATTAAGCGATCCTGAGATCACGCTATTGTTGGCTGCCGCACTTTTTCTGTTCCAGTTATCAGTGTTCGTTCTATCGCCCCATTTACTTTTAAAATCTTTATACCCGCCAGCTTTAAGTGTGGCGTTATAAAAATACCAATCGCCTTTATCATTGCTTCCGAAGAGATCTGCTGATTGATTGGTATTGTTATTAAAATTAATATCCGCACTTCCGCTTACATCATCGTAATACGCTTCTTTTTTATTTTTTATCCCTTTTTCTTTTCGTAATTCTCTCACTTCTTTTTTTACAGCAGCATCTCTATCTTTGGGAGACATTGCAGCCAATTGCTGCAGGCTATCTTCCCTGGCAATAATATTTGTTGATACTGCGATCTTAGCCAGGTTTTTTGCACGTTCTTGTGCCCGTGCAAATTTTTCATCCAACATACTCATGCTGTCGCCAGTTTGCAGACTATCATAAAAATTATATGCCTGAGGATATTGTTTACGGGTGAACGCAATATCTCCCAGGTCAATTAGTGCTTTGTTTTTATACAGTGCATTGCCTTTATTAAGCGATAAACTTTTTGTGTAATAACCTATAGCAGCAGAAGTATCCGGTTTTTCCATTGACAATTGCCCCGCAGAATAATAAATTATATCCTGATAATTTTCATACTTATACTTTTTTGACATATGCAAGAGATTATCGATACCTCTATCCAATTGCGCAGAATCCTGGTTCTTTAACATTTTCGCATTATTCAGATCAGCAAAAATATCCAGCAAAGGATTTGTAGTATTTGTTGCTGCCCTGTTATAATAAGTAGAAGCTTTATCATATTGATGCGTCATCTCATACATCTGTGCTAACAGAAACTGCCATCTCGCTTTATCCTGAAGATCATCTGCATTATCTAACCCTTTCTCTAAATGCACCGCCGAGCTATCATAATTTCCCTGCTGAAAAAATAAAAACGCATCCACTTCTTCCAGTGCAGGACGCAACCTGTCCGGAAGGTTAGGATCATATTGCAACGTATTGATAACACCGCCCGCTTCTAAATACCTTCCTTGTTCAATGAATGTTCTAACCAGCCATATCAATGCATCGTTTCTACTTGGTGGCAGTGCTGTTGCCCTTTGTAAAACATTTGGTTTTTCTTTAGTAGCGATCGATAAATTTCCGCTGATAGAATTATCCACCGTTCCCACCACCTGGTCTTCATCACTGTTTCGGGGATGACGGGGGAAAAGATTAAAATTGATAAATTGAAAAGTGATCGCGGCCGAATCAAATTGCTTTCGGTAGAAATATGCTTTGCCTAATAATAAATACATGTTGTCGATCCAATCATTTCTAAGATCATGTAATAATATTCCGGCGGTCGCTTTTAAAATAACAGAATCCAGGTCTTTTTTTTTGAGCCATCGTATTCTCAAAAGTATAGGGGTAAAAAGCCAGCAATTTTGTATAATCGTCTTTTTGGTAAGCCTTGGCTTTTTCAACCACTAAATTCATTTTGAGATTAGCATCAAAATAGTAATTATAATGGGTAAAAGTATTTTCGATAAATTCACGTACAATGGTTGGTTTTTTGGGTAGCATTTTCTCCGAAACCAGCTGGTGATCTTGAAATTTGGCAGGTTTTTTAAGGCTATCTACAAGATGTTGCGCCCAATTTGGTTGGCTATAAGCAATATTAAAACAGCTGCTTAGAATAAATACCGATAAGATTTTGGGGAATATCCTCGTAAACATGAACAAAAGGTTAATATAGCACAGTTAAATGTCGGTTATTTTTAGCAATTAAAGGGTATAATGGCCTGTGTTTATTAATTTTAACATCCAATCAAAAAAATATGGTAAAACTTGATGCGAATAGCACACTAAAACGCCTCCGAAACCGTTATAGGTTGGTAGTGATGAATGAAGATACTTATGAGGAAGTGATCAAATTCCGACTAAGCAGACTAACGGTTTACATTTTTTTGAGCAGTACATTCGTTTTTCTTACTATTATAACCGTAGCATTAATTATTTTTACCCCTATAAAATATTATTTACCGGGTGTGGGTTACGGAGATGTAAAGCAAGTAGCAGAATATAGAAAGTTAAAGATCAGGACAGATTCAATTGAAAATCAATTAAAAAACAAACAACAATACCTGGACGCTATTACCAAAGTTTTAAGTGGGAAGGTTACAAGTAAAGATACTACCCAACTTAATTTACCAAAAACAGATAATAGTGATGACTAACAGCAAGGAGTAATCGAATTTGCACACAAATCCCTAACTTTAACAACCTAACTTTAACTATATACATAACACCGCTAAAACTAACTTGTATGTTTAACACAAAACTTAAAGCTTCTCTAAATGAAGGCACAAACACTACCATTATTGGTAATGGCACTATTATTACCGGCAATATCGAAAGCCTGGGAGACATAAGGATTGATGGCATGCTAGTTGGCGATATCACTGTAAAGGCAAAACTGTTAATTGGCCCTGATGGCGTTGTACAAGGCAGTATACAATGTGAGCAGGCAGATATATTAGGCAAAGTAATTGGCACTATAAAAGTGAATGACCTGGTACAACTTCGCGGAGAAGCTGTTATTGCGGGTGATATTTATGCAGGAAAATTACATGTAGAACCATTTGTGATATTTAACGGGCAATGCCATATGGGGGGTACGGGTACCACAAGGATTATTGGGTTAAAAGAAGAAGTAAAAGAGGGAATGATAGCAACGGGCTAATGGATACCCCATAATTAAATTTTAAATAGCAGTTGAACAATAGCATGGCTCTTCGAAAAACAGTACCCCTTTTTATAGTTTTTATATTGTTCTCGATCCTGTTTTTGTTATCGCAATCCATGCTAACAAAATTCGGACTTGATAAAAATGTGTTACTGATAGCCAACAGTTTATTCTTTATTCTCGGCATTATAACCTTCTTTATTCAATACAAGGCTTTACAGAACAGCAATCCCAATGTTTTTATAAGAAGCGTGATGAGCGTGATGATGATAAAAATGTTTGTCTGCATCATTGCCGTACTTATTTATGTTCTTTCTTTCAGAGACAGTTATAGCAAACCTTCCATCTTTGCCGGCGTAATTTTATATTTTGTATATTTAACGGTAGAAGTGAATGTGATGCTAAAACTGAATAATCAGAAAAATGCCTAAGCAGGAAGCCCCGCTAAACCAATTACAATCTTATTTACCAGCCGGATCTTATGAAGAAGTGGCCTATTATCTCCACCACTATAAAGTACAACTAACGATTACCCGGGAACGAAAAAGTATTTTAGGCGATTACCGCCATTCTTTCGCAGATAAAAATCACCGTATTAGCGTTAATGGAAACTTAAACTCCTATTCTTTTTTAATAACATTGTTGCATGAGCTTGCTCATTTATTTACTTACGAACGTTTTGGTCATAGAGTATCGGCACATGGTACTGAATGGAAAACTGAATACGGTAAAATACTGGCGCAATTCTTATTAAAAAAAATATTTCCTGCAGATATAGAAAAGGTATTGCTGCAAACACTAAAAAATCCTGCAGCGAGTAGTTGTGCTGATGATGGTTTACTTAGGGTACTTAGAAAATATGACTCAAAAAAAGAAAACTCTCTTCTGGTAGAATCTTTACCGCAAGGAACGCTGTTTAAAATAAAAGGTGAAAGAGTATTTAGAAAAGAAGAAAAAGTACGTAAACGTTACAGATGTGTGGAAGTCAAAACGGGCAAAGTATATTTATTCAGTCCGGTGTACGAAGTAGAGATCGTATAATATTAAATTGATACTTATATCAAAAACCATTATTTTCGGTTGTCCAAACCCCGGAAGAAGCCATAAAACAAACAATTAGTGGAGTTACTAAAAAAATATAGTGAAGAAGAACTGATCTTATCGCTCCAGCAAAGAGATCAGCAGGCTTTTT
>JABDBG010000021.1 GCA_013288745.1 Bacteroidota bacterium | reverse complement strand
AAATATTTTTACCCATCGATGAGTAGAACTTATGCGTTTTACCACCACCTCTTGCAGGCGGACCGCCACGGCCATCGAAGAATACGACATCAATATTATATTCTTTGGAAATTGTTGTCAGCTCTTCTTTCGCTTTGTAAATTCCCCAGTTGGCCATTAAGTAACCGCCATCTTTTGTACCATCAGAAAAACCTAACATGATCGTCTGGCGTTTTCCTCTTCTTTGTAAATGCGCCGCGTATGCTTTATTCGTGTACAATGTTTTCATTATCTCCGCAGCATTCTGCAGATCATCCACCGTTTCAAATAAAGGAATGATATCAACAGTTAATTCTTCCGGTTTCCATCCACACAATAAAAATAAGCCATACACTTCCAATACATTCAATGCACTATTATTCTGACTAATAATATATCGGTTACAACCTAATTCACCATTATATCCCTGGATCGTTTTGATCGCTTTGATCGTTTCTAATCCGTCGTTGAATAATGGTTCTTTCAATGTTAGTCCGCTTACTGGTTTTGTAACACTCGTTAAAGCTGCTATCTTTTTATCTGCATCAAAGTCTGCATATCCTTTCGGTAAAAAATCAGAGTTAGCCGCAATATCATTTAAGATATTTCCGTGAACGGTACTTTCTTGTCTAACATCTAGCGTAGCAAAGTACAAACCGAACAATTCTACTTTATTGATCAGGCCGTCGATCAGGTCAAGGAACAAACCATTTGTCTGGTAGATCAGCGCCTCTCTTGCTTTCAACAATTTAGATACGATATCTTCTTTTGTTAAATGCGTACGTTCACCCGGAATAAATACATCGTTGTATAATTCATGTTCCAGGTCATTTAAAATTGTTTCAACAACTTTAAATGTTAACCTGCGCCTGATACGGCGTATCTCTAAATAATAACATTTTAAAATTCCACCACGTAATGCTTCGGCAACTTTCAATGTGGTTTCAGAAGTAACAAAAGGATTTCCATCTCTATCGCCACCGGGCCAAAAGCCCATGAACATGATCGGGTTATTTGGATTGATCGCTTCGGTAAATTGTTTTTTAAGAAAGGTTGTTATTCTGCCTGCGGCAGGATAAAATACATTTTCCAAATACCATATTAAGTTAACGGCCTCATCATAAGGCGTTGGTTTGATCTTTTTGAAAAAAGGCGTTTTACCCAACTGTAATAAATACATGTTGATCAGCGTAGCATTATTTTCTGCCAACGCTTTAGACAGATCATTGATGATACCTAAAACAGAACCCGGATAAAATTGTGTAGGATGTGCCGTTAATACTAAACGTACCGCAAAATCTTTCAGCTTTGCAGTCAGCTCATCGCCTTTATCGTATAAAATAATATCGTTTTCTAATTGTTTTAAAGAACCAACACCACCGAGGTCCTGTACATCTTTAAAGGCTGCATCTTCCAATGCATCAAATAATACGATCTGTCTTTCTACGAATTGAATAAAACGAAACAGCAGATCAAGCTTCTCTTTTTGATCGGTATAAGAAGTATGTTTTACAAAAAATTCTTCGATGATCTGCGTAGGGCTTTGCTTCTGGCTATATCCATCTTCACAAATGTTCAGCAATAAGGATAATAAAATACCTGTTTTTTCAATTCTGTGAAAAGGCAAAGAGGTAAATAAACTGTTATACAATTGAAATTTTATACCAACAGAATTTTTAAATTGTTGCAACCCACGGGAAGACTGGTGATCCATATTTAGGTAAATTTTTAAAAAAGAGTGATAAATTGGCTGCAATAGTCAATGCGGCCAAAAATACTTCAAAAATGTTGAATAATTTCCCACGATTAGAAGTTATTTACATAATTTAGCGCTCAGAATCCCAAAAAGTGGCACATCTAAAAAAACCATATATCATTCCAACGATTGTAAGTTCGATTGCGACTGCAAAAGCTACCACTATTATTACTATTATTGCAACCCGTTAAGGGTTAAAAAAAGTCATATCACCATTGGGCGTACAGCTATTTTCATCAAATGAATATCTTTGTCAACACATTAAATAAATACATTCAAATATAACGATCATGCAGGTTTTAAAGTTCGGGGGCAGTTCAGTCGCAAATGCAATAAACATCAGTAAGGTAGCAGAAATTGTAAAGGATAAATCTACAGCAACAAAAACCATCGTAGTCGTTTCGGCTTTAGGTGGTATCACAGATACATTATTATTGTGCAGTTCTCTTGCTGCAAAAGGTGATGAGACATACAAACAAAAATTACAGGAAGCAGAGCAACGGCACTTGCAGACTGTAAAAGAACTCATTCCCATTACACAACAAAGCAGTGTTTTAAGCTGGGTTAAAACTACTTGTAACGAAATAGAAGATATCTGTAATGGTATTTTTTTACTGGGAGAATTATCGGAACGTACTAAAGATAGAATCGTTAGCTACGGAGAACTGTTATCATCTCAAATAATTGCGGCAAAATTAAAAGCTGAATTAGGCGCTTGCGAATGGGTGGATGCAAGACAAATTATTACAACAAATTCAAATTTTGGTTCAGCATCGGTAGACTTTGCTGTTACCAATAAAAAAATAGCCGATTACTTTAAGGCATCGAAAGCAAACCTGTTTATTTTGCCGGGTTTTATTTCTGCAGATGCCAACGGTATAGGCACAACACTTGGCAGAGGCGGATCTGATTATACTGCAGCTATTTTAGCCGGCGCATTGAATGCGGATGTGTTAGAAATATGGACAGATGTATCAGGCATGATGACAGCTGATCCGCGCATTGTAAAAAATGTAAAAATAATCCCGCAGATATCTTACCAGGAAGCGATGGAGCTTTCTCACTTTGGTGCTAAAGTGATTTATCCGCCAACGATACAACCGGTAATGAGCAAAGGCATCCCTGTTTGGGTAAAAAATACTTTTGCTCCGCAAGATGCCGGCACTGTAATTCAACAGGACGCTACACAGAATGGCACAAGCATTCGTGGTATCTCCAGCATCAATAAAGTTGCTTTACTAATGCTGGAAGGCAGCGGTATGGTAGGTATTCCGGGTTTCTCAAAAAGATTATTCGAAGCTTTAGCGAGCAAAAAAATAAATGTGATCATCATCACGCAAAGTTCTTCTGAGCATTCTATTTGTGTGGGTGTTGATGAAGCAAACGGTGATGAAGCAAAGAAAGCGATCGATGATACTTTTGCTTACGAAATAGAAACAAAAAAAGTAAACCCATTGATCGTTGAAAAAGAAGTGTCGATCATTGCATTGGTGGGTGATAATATGAAGAGCCATCCGGGCATCAGTGGTAAAATGTTTGGCACATTAGGACGTAACGGTGTTAACGTTCGCGTAATTGCACAGGGTTCTTCCGAAAGAAATATTTCCGCAGTTATATCTGTACATGATGTAAAAAAAGCGATCAATGTTTTACATGAAGAGTTTTTTGAAACAGTGTATAAAGAAGTACATCTTTTCATCGCCGGCGTTGGTAATGTAGGAAGCAAGCTGGTAGCGCAATTGGCGCATCAGCATAAATATTTGTTGGATAACCTTCGTTTAAAAATAAATATTGCAGGATTGGCGAACAGCAAAAAAATGTTGTTCAACAATGATGGTATCGATCTAAACAACTGGAAAGAATTATTAGATGCTGGCGAACCAATGAATATGGCAAGTTTTGTACAAACGATCCAATCTAAAAATTTACGTAACTCCATCTTTGCTGATGTTACAGCAAATGAAGAAGTAGCCACTTATTACGATCAGCTATTACAGAAAAGTATTTCAGTTGTTGCGTGCAATAAAATAGCCTGTTCATCTTCTTATGGCTATTATAAAAAATTGAAAAACCTGGCTACCGAATTTAACACAAGCTTTTTGTTTGAAACAAATGTTGGAGCAAGTTTACCGATCATCGGCACATTGAATGACCTGTTACGCAGCGGCGATAAAGTAAATAAGATCGAAGCAGTATTAAGCGGCACATTAAATTTTGTTTTCAATAATTATGATGGAACAAAATCTTTTGCATCTGTTGTAAAACAAGCGCAGGATGAAGGTTATACAGAGCCTGACCCGCGTTTAGATTTGAGTGGTAAAGATGTAATGCGTAAAATAATGATACTGGTACGTGAGTCCGGTGAACAAATTGAAATGGATGATATCACGAACAATACCTTTATGCCTGCTGAATGTATGACAGGTTCCGTAGCTGATTTTTACAAATCGATGGAAAAGAACGAAGCGCATTTCAAGAAGATATATGATGCCGCAGTAAAAGACGACAGTAAATTAAAATTTGTCGCTAAATATGAAAACGGTAAAGCATCTGTTGGATTACAACATATCACCCCACAACAGGATCTATATCATTTGTATGGAAAAGATAATGTAGTGTTATTCTTTACTGACAGATACAAAGATCAACCATTGGTTGTGAAAGGTGCGGGTGCGGGTGCGGAAGTAACTGCGTCTGGTGTATTTGCTGATATTATAAGAGCGTCAAGAGCATAAAATGAAAAAAGAAGTAAAAGTTTTAGCACCGGGAACTGTAGCCAATTTGGTTTGCGGGTTCGATGTATTGGGTCTGTGTTTACACGAACCCAATGATATCATGGAAGTGAAGCTACTTGATAAAAGAGAAGTTATTATACACAGTGCAGATGGTTATCCTTTACCGTCTGATCCAACACAAAATACTGCAGGTGCACCGTTGATCGAAATGATCAATGAGCTTAATAAGAATATCGGTTTCGAAATTACGATCCATAAAAAAATAAAACCCGGTAGTGGCTTAGGCTCAAGTGCTGCAAGTGCTGCGGGCGCTACTGTCGCAGCCAATCATTTATTAGGGAATATTTTTTCTAACCAAGATCTTGTACGCTTCGCGATGTATGGCGAAAAAGTTGCATCAGGCGTTAAGCACGCTGATAATGTAGCACCTTGCATTTATGGTGGCGTTACTTTGATTCGCAGTATCCATCCGTTGGATATTGTTAGTATTCCTTGTCCGGATCTGTTTGTAACAATCGTTCATCCACAGATCGAAGTACGTACGGCAGACGCCCGTCAGATCTTACGCAAAGAAGTTTTATTGAAAGATGCTATCCGTCAATGGGGCAATATTGCAGGCCTGGTAGCAGGCTTTATGCAAAATGATCTGGACCTTATTGGCCGCTCATTAGAAGATGTAATTATAGAGCCGGTTAGAAGTATTTTGATCCCGGGCTTCGACGCCGTAAAAAGCAAATGCAAAGAAGCCGGCGCATTGGGCGGCGGTATTTCCGGATCAGGACCATCCATTTTTATGCTGAGCAAAGACAAAGCAACAGCAGAAATAGTCGAAAAAGTGATGAAAGATATTTATGATAATATCGGTTTGCCTTATTATACTTATGTAACCACGATCAATAAATCAGGCGTTACCATCATTGATTAAAATATGGAACGCTGATTATCATGATCGTCAGGATAAAATCATGATAGATCATAATAATCTTGAAAATCTGCGTTCTATCAAATAACAATACGACAATAGATCAATTAACAATTAAGAACAATGCAGTATTACAGCACTAACGGAAAATCACCCAAAGTAGATTTTAAAGAAGCTACCATCAACGGACAAGCGCCGGATAAAGGATTATATTTTCCAGAAACAATTCCTACAGTACCAAAAGATCTGATAGAGAACATAACCAAATATTCTAACGAAGAGATCGCTTACCAGGTGATCAAACCGTATGTTGGTGACGCGATCCCCGAAGCTGAGTTGCGCCGCATTGTTAGCGAGACAGTCAACTTTGATATTCCTGTTGTAAAAATTACGGATGATATTTCAGCATTGGAATTATATCACGGACCAACACTGGCGTTCAAAGATATTGGCGCAAGGTTCATGAGCCGTTGCCTTGGTTATTTTGTTAAGGATAGAAAAGAAAAAGTAATTGTATTGGTAGCAACATCCGGCGATACAGGCGGTGCAGTTGCCAATGGTTTTTACGATGTGCCCGGTGTTGAAGTAGTCATATTATATCCTTCGGGAAAAGTAAGTTCCGTACAGGAAAAACAACTCACCACACTCGGGAAAAATATTCATGCATTAGAAGTGAAAGGAACATTTGATGATTGTCAGCAAATGGTGAAGGCTGCTTTCATGGATGAATCATTGACTTTTAAATTATTTTTAACTTCTGCTAATTCGATCAATGTAGCTCGCTGGTTACCACAACAGTTCTATTATTTCTTTGCCTACAAACAATGGGCGGATAAACAGCATCCTCCGGTAATTTCAGTACCGAGCGGAAATTTTGGAAATATCTGTGCGGGCATCTTAGCGCACATCACAGGCTTGCCTGCAACACATTTTATTGCAGCCTGCAATGCCAATGATATTGTACCTGAGTTTATGAAGACGGAAATCTACCAGCCAAAAAAAGCGGTAGCTACGATATCCAATGCGATGGATGTTGGTAATCCGAGCAATTTTGTTCGTATACTGGAATTGTTCCATAATAAGTTCCTCGACCTGAAAAAAGTATTAAGCAGCGTTAGTATTTCTGACGACCAGACAAAAACTACTTTAAAATCTGTTTATCAAAAAACTAAATACTTATTGGATCCTCATGGTGCGGTTGGTTATTTGGCTTTAGAAGAATATCAACAAAGTCATCCCGGACAAAAAGGACTTGTATTGGAAACCGCCCATCCTGTAAAGTTTTACGATGTTGTGGAACCTGTTATAGGCGAAACAATTCCTATCCCTCCTACTGTTCAACAGCAATTAAAGCTTGAAAAGAAGAGCATGGTGATCAATGCTGATGGCGAATTACTAAAAGATTTTTTATTGGGTATGTAAAATAAATAGCTAAAAATCAAAGGCCTGCTATTATCGGGAGGCCTTTTGTATTGGTAACTGTAAATTAACAAGTCATTTATTCTATTAAACCCATATTTAGTGTGATTAAACAGTAAATTTGCTTTACAAGTGTCTAAAAATAAACAACACATATCATCCATTTTAACCAAGGCTTTTGCTTTGGTATTGTATATTTCCTTTTTGGGTGTGCAGTTATTCTTCAATTTTGATACAGGCAAAGGACCGGCAACCACTATACGCTCTTATAGTTACACTACGCAACAGAGCAATTCTCCTTTAGGGATAAAACAAAATAATAAGAAAAACGGTAACCATGCTACCGTTCTTTTAAATAAAAGATTTCAACCGGAAAGTATTCTTGTAATGAATACGATTTCGATACAAACACCAGTTTGTTATATCGGAACTGCAATTAAGTATTTACCGTTTGATCAATATATCCCTACTTCAAATAAGCTCGTCCACTCTTTACGCGGGCCTCCTGTTGTTGCATAAGATTCTTCCGCAACAACATTTTTTATTTTAAATATTTTTTATGGCTACTTTCTGTAAACGAAAGTGCAGCTGGTTAGTAAGCTTCTTACTGCTTCTGCCAACACTTTCTGTTTTTGCACAACAAAAAAATACCCTGTCAGATCTGATCGCAAGTGCTGATGATCATTTGCCTGTCTTGTTACAAAAGAAAGAATTGATCAATGCTTCTAGAGCAGAAGTAAATGAAGTGCGACATTCATTTTTACCACAGTTAAATTTAAGCGATCAGGTAAATGTAGGAACGGACAATTCTATGGCAGGAAGCTATTTCCCATTGGGTATTGTTCCTTCAACTTCTTCCGGAGTAAATGCCGAAAACAATATGAATGCGGCAAGTGGAAATATTGCCATAATCTATGGACAATACGACCTGGTGAATTTTGGATTAAACAGCGCCAAAATCAAAAATGCTGAAGCTTATGTTGGCTTACAGGAAGCTGACCTTCAAAAAGAACAATACTATATTGAATTAAATATTGCCAAATTGTATTTTAATATTTTAAAAAGCCAGTACACACTGAATGCAGATAAAGAAAATGTGGACAGGTACCAAAATATTTTTAGTGTCATACAGGCACTTACTTCTAGCGGAATCAAAGCGGGTTCTGATTCTTCCTTAGCTAAAGCCGAATTATCTAAAACAAGAATTACCTATAATCAAACTTTAGGAAGTGTTAATCAGTTAAAACAACAGCTCTCCTACTTTACAGGTATCCCGATAGAGAAATTGAATATTGATACATCAAGCAATAGTTTCACAAATATTAAAGTAGATTCTGTGCAATTTGCAACAGATAGTATCAATAATCCTTTGATAGATTATTATGCAAAGCAGAAGAATATTTATGTAGCAAATGACAAATTGATCCGCAAAAGTTTTTTACCTAAAATATCATTGGCTGCTACTACCTGGGCAAGAGGTTCGAGCATTGGATACAATAATGATTATCAATCATTGGATAATGGCCTGGGTTATCAACGATATAACTACCTGGTTGGCCTAAATCTTACTTATAATTTATTCAACGGACTTTACAGAAAAGACAGGTTGAACATTAATAATTATGAATTAAAAGCAAGCGATGATGAATTACAACAGCAAAAACTCGCGTTAGCCTCTGCATCCTTACAAGCAGATGATGCTTTACAAAGTACAAGAGCTAATTTATTAGAGTTGCCTATTCAATTACGATCAGCACAAGATACCTACCAACAAAAAGTTGCACAATACAAAGCAGGACTTATTTCACTAATAGATCTTACCAATGCTTCCTTTGTATTGTATCGTTCACAAACAGATTATATAGAAACAATGAGCGATTGGTATTTGGCGCAATTAGATAAAGCCGCCTCAACAGGAAACCTGACTCAATTTATTCAAACAATAAAATAATTATTATGGTACGTTTCGCATTAAAAAGGCCCATAACGATATTAGTATTGTTTATCAGTCTTTTGTTATTCTCAATAATGGCAATACGCACAATACCCATTGATATATTTCCGAAATTAAACTCTCCTACCATTTATGTTATTGAACAATATGGAGGTATGTCTGCCCAACAAATGGAAGGTTTTTTTTCTACACGTATGCAGGACCAGTTTTTATATATCAACGGTATCAAAAATGTTGAGAGTAAAAATATACAAGGATTATCCCTTATCAAATTAAGCTTTTACGAAAATACAGATATGGCCGAAGCATCTGCACAGGTAGCACTGCAGGTGAATAGGGTATCGGCATTTTTCCCACCGGGCTCACTTCCGCCACAGGTGATCCGCTTTGATGCATCTTCATTACCTGTGGGTGAATTGGTTTTTAGCAGCAAGACAAAATCACTAAAAGACATTTTTGATCTTGCTATTACAAGGGTTCGCCCTTTATTTGCGACAGTGCCCGGCATGTCATCTGCGCCACCGTTTGGATCGAATGCTAGAACAGTATTGATCAATGTTACGCCGGAAAAATTGCGCACATACAATCTATCTGCTGATGAAGTAGTTGATGCTATTGTAAAAAACAATACCATCACGCCATCTGGAAATTTGCGGGTGGACAGTTTAATGTATATCACTTCTATTAATTCATTAGAGAATAAAGTATCAGCATTTGAAAACATCCCGATAAAAAGTAATGGAACGGGCGCCGTATATGTTAGAGATATCGCAACAGTTTCTGATGGTGCAGATATCACTATTGATTATGCATTGGTAAATGGCAAACGATCTGTTTACATACCTGTAGTTAAAACGGCTGATGCATCTACCTGGGATGTTGTACAAACATTGCGCAAGAAAATCCCTGAAATGAAAAGCTTATTGCCGGATGACGTTGACATTAGTTACGAATTCGATCAATCGGTATTTGTTATGAACTCTGCCAAGAGTTTAATGACAGAAGGAATTCTTGGAGCGATCTTAACAGGATTGATGGTATTATTATTTCTCCGTGATTGGAGAAGTAGTTTAGTCGTGATCATTACCATACCTGTTGCCATATTAAGCGCCGTTTTTTTTCTTAAGTTAGCCGGGCAAACAATTAATATAATGACGTTAAGTGGATTATCACTTGCTATCGGCGTGTTGGTTGATCAGGCCACAGTGACGATAGAAAATATACACCAGCATCTGGAAATGGGTAAAGATAAAAAGCAAGCTGTGCTGGATGCCTGCGCTGAAATATCCTTTCCTTTATTGCTGATATTATTGTGTATCCTTGCCGTATTTGCGCCAGCATTTGTGATGAGCGGCGTACCAAAAGCAATGTTCCTTCCTTTGTCATTATCAATCGCTTTTGCGATGATCGTTTCATTTTTTGCTGCACAAACATTGGTGCCTGTTATTTCTGTATGGGTATTAAAAGCTGAAATGTTTCAATACCATCACAAAGGAATTCATGCACATGCAGGATTAGACCTGAATAAAAGTGAAAGTGAACAAATAGCTCATCATGATCAGGAAGATAGAGATCATCACACAGATGATGGATTTTTTCAAAAGCTAAAAGTAGGTTTAGCAACAAGACTTGATAACTGGATGCCGAATAGAAAAATAATTGTAAGTATCTATCTCATTCTTGCTATTGCGGCAGCCGGCCTCTGTTATGTTTTTATAGGAAAAGACCTCTTGCCAAAAACAAATAATGGGCAATTACAATTGAGGATACGTGAGCCTGATGGAACAAGATTAGAAATTACAGAAGCTACTACAAAAGCTGTATTGAGTATTATGGATTCAACCGTGAATCATCATATTGCTATTTCATCGGCTTTTGTTGGTGTAGTGCCTAGTAATTTCGGTGTTAGTAATTTATACATTTTTAATAGCGGCACGCATGAATCCATTATACAAATTAATCTTGATAAAGATTACAAAGTGAATATGGAAGAACTGAAAGAGCAGTTACGAAAAAGTATTGCACAAGCATATCCCAATATAAAAATTTCATTTGAGCCCATTGAACTTACAGAAAAAATAATGGCTCAAGGATCTTCCACACCAATTGAAGTGAGGGTTGCAGGGAAAAATATGGCAGAAATTAAAAACTATGCAGGAAAATTGGTTGATAAATTAAAGAATATTTCTTTTTTAAGAGACGTGCAAATAGCGCAACCCTTGGATTTCCCTACGGTCAATATTACTATCGATCGAAATAAACTGGCGCTGATGGGACTATCGCTCGACAATGTTTCTAAAAGTATAACAGATGCTACTTCTTCAAGTCGTTATACCAATAAAAATTTATGGTTAGATGAGAAGAGTGCATACACTTATCAGACACAGGTGCAGATACCCGAATATGATATGAATTCTGTTGAAGAATTGCAATCTATACCGTTGGTAAAAGGTCAACCTCGTCCTGTATTGTCTGATGTTGCCACACTGTCTCTTACTACTGTTCCGGGAGAATATGACCGTAGCGGACCAAGGCGTTTTGTTACGGTTAGTGCAAATATTTATAAAAAGGATCTGGGTAGTGCAACAACAGCCGTACAAAAATCAATTGATGAATTAGGTACGCCACCTGCAGGATTAGTTCCTGAAATAAAAGGGATGTCGTCTTTATTAACAGAAACATTAGATTCTTTGCAAAGCGGTTTGATAGCTGCCATCATAGTAATACTTTTATTACTCGCTGCAAATTACCAATCTTTTGGCGTAGCCATTTCTGTCTTGGCAACTGTACCTGCGGTATTATTGGGTTCGATGTTATTGTTATTAGCAACCGGTGCGACATTGAACCTGCAATCTTATATGGGCATTATTATGGCAGTAGGCGTATCTGTTGCTAATGCTATATTAATTGTAACCAATGCCGAGGCATTAAAATTAGAATATAAAGATCCGTTTAAAGCAGCAACTGTAGCGGCAAGTGTGCGTTTACGTCCTATATTAATGACAAGTCTTGCGATGATAGCGGGTATGATACCAATGGCAAGTGGCCTTGGTGAATCCGGCGATCAATCCGCACCGCTTGGCCGCGCAGTGATCGGTGGATTATTTGCATCCACTTTTGCGGCACTATTTATTGTACCGCTTGTATATGGATGGATCCAACAAAAAGCTTCACTAAAATCTATCTCTTTATTACCGGAAGATTCAAACAACTAAATTTTATACCATGAAATATTATATCATTTTAATTTTTTCTACATTTGCTTTTGCATCATGCTCAGAAAATAAAGCAGCCGATAACAAACCTGCTGAAAATAAAACCTCAATCCCTCAATACCAACTGACAGTTGTTAAAAAAGCAGGTGTGGCCACTATTATAAAATTACCTGCACAATTAGTAGCGTATGAAGAGGTAAGTATTTTTCCTAAAGTAAATGGCTATGTAAAAACTGTACTAGTTGATATTGGCTCTAAAGTTTCTAAAGGACAATTATTAATGTTGTTGGAAGCGCCTGAATTGGAACAGGCATCATTAGAAGCAAAAGAAAAATATGAAAAGGCTAAAGCAGATTATTCGATCGATCAGGAACATTACAACCGTCTGTTAGAAGCATCTAAAACACCCGGCGCTATTTCACCTTTAGATCTATCCACCATTAAAGCAAAAATGGAAGCTGATAATGCTTTATGCAATGCTGAAAAAGATGATTGGCAAATGCAACAAACAATGATGGGCTATTTACAAGTGACTGCTCCATTCACGGGTGTAATAACAGAACGTAATGTTCATCCCGGAGCATTAGTGAGTGCAGAAGAAAAAAATATTCCTATGCTTGAATTAAAACAAGTGGATCATTTACGATTACAGGTAGATATCCCTGAGGGTGTTGCAGGAACATTAAAAGATAAAGATTCAGTTTCATTTTACACTAGTGCATTCCCGGGCAAAAAGATGAGCGGTATAATCAGTCGTAAATCTGATAATATCAATGAACAATATCGTTCGGAAAGAATAGAAATAGACGTACCAAATAAAGACGGTTCTTTAGCACCGGGTATGTACGCAGATGTGGTATTACAATCGAAGGGTAATGATAACGCGTTATCTGTTCCAAAATCGGCTGTTGTTACTTCTACTGAAAGAAAATATGTATTAGTAATGCACAACGGTGCAATTACTAAAGCAGATGTAAGTACAGGAAACGAAACCGTTGATAATATTGAAGTATATGGCTCTCTCCAGTCAGGAGATAGCGTAATAATTAATGCGAATGATGAAATAGAAGAAACAGCAAAATAAATACATCCCCCTCTCTATCTAAATACTGACAAAGCCCTGATCAACTGATCAGGGCTTATTTTTTTATCTTTTTAAAAAAATAGTCTATTAATTTGGTGGGGTAATACAAACCTCCTATTTTTGCCTCATCAAACAAAAGTCTACCATATTAGTAGGCTAAATACAACTAACAATGGCATCACAATTAATTAAACCAAACAACGCACAGGCTACTATTAGTCATACTGCTATATTGTCTTTGCACAAAGGACAAATGGTTGCAATTATCAACAGCTGTTGCTGTCCCAATGGGGACATTTAAGATTTTACATAAAACAATTATTACTTTTTTTATTTTAAAACTCTACTAAATTACTAGACTGATGAGACTTATTAAATTATTATCGATCGCCATTTTTACAATACTATTTGCTGTAAAGGCATCGGCACAGACATCGGATGATGTATTAAATATCCTGATCGCAAAGGGAACTATTACGCAACAAGAAGCAGATTCGATCCGCGCAGTTTCTGCCATCGCGAAGCAAGATGAAAAAGCAAAGCAAAAAGTATTCCCTATTAATGCAAGTCGTGCATTCCAGATAGGTGGCTACACTCAAGTAAGGTACCAGGCATATCCAAAAGCTAACAAAGCAGACGGTATTGATATAAGAAGAGCAAGATTGGATATCAATGGAGATATTACTTCCAAATGGCAATACCGCTTATTGGTTGATTTTGTCGGGGGAACATCTTCAGTACCCGCAGGAACATCAACAACTACAACAAACGCGGTAATATCACCAACATTACTAGATGCATATATCGCTTATAAGGCTGCGAGTTATTTAAAAATAACTGCAGGTCAATTTACATTGCCCTTTTCTTTGGAAAACAATGTGCAAGATAGAAATCTTGAAACCGTAGATCGATCACAGGTTGTAAATGCATTGGTAGCAAGAAAAGGTGATGGCTCAAACGGCATTATCGATTCTATCGGTAATCAGAATGGCCGTGACCTTGGTGTGCAAATAAGCGGTAGTTTTTTCAAGATCAACGACACAAGATCTTTAATTGATTATTACGCAGGCCTATTTAATGGTGCAGGTATTAATGTGGCAGATAACAACGAATCGAAAGATTTCTCCGGTCGTTTATTAATTCACCCGTTTGATTTCTTAACTGTTGGCGGATCCTATTATAATGGTTACGATAGATTTGCTAAAACACCCACTAAAGATCAATTGCGCACACGCTGGGGAACTGAATTAGCTGTAAACTACAAAGCCTTCTCCTTAAGAAGTGAATTCTTGCGCGGACAAGATGGTAATGACAGGCACTATGCTTCTCAACCTGTTCCGGCAATTCATCAAGGTTGGTATGCACAAGCTGCATACTTCTTCATTCCTAAAAAATTCCAGTTTGTTGTTAAGTATGATACTTACAGCCCTGTTGTTAATCCTAAAAGTCCTGGCTTGAATAAGATAAGCGATGCCAATACTTATTTAATTTTTGGAGCTAATATCTTCTTCAATAATTGGGCAAAATTGCAGCTTGATTATTCATGGAGAACAGAACAAGGAAATATCCCTGCTGTACAATATAATGATGTAGCAACAGCGCAATTACAAATTGCATTCTAAATTATTTAAATGCTGAATGCTATTATTAAAATGACATTCAGCATTTATACTTAAAACAACTATTATGAAGAAGACAATATTATTGGCAGTATTTCTTGCTTTAGGTTGGGTAACATTCAGCTCATACAAAGATTCGCCAACTCGGCCTGATCAATTATCAGGAACGATCAGTATTTCGGGTGCATTTGCACTATACCCCATCACTGTAAAATGGGCAGAAGAATTTAGAAAATTACACCCAGATGTAAAGATCGATGTTTCTGCAGGTGGTGCAGGAAAAGGCATTACGGATGTGTTATCAAGCATTACAGATATCGGATTGGTATCGCGTAATTTAACTCCGGAAGAAAGTAAAAAAGGCGCTAACCCTTTTGCTGTAACAAAAGATGCAGTAGTTCCTGTTGTTAGTGCTAATAATCCTTTCCTTAAAGACCTGTTAGCAAAAGGAATTAAAAAAAGTGCATTGAATGATATCTTTATCACAGGTAATGCAAGAGTATGGGCTCAAGCGGGTGAAAAAAGTAATGCGCCTATTCACGTGTATACCCGTTCTGATGCAGCAGGTGCTGCTGAAACATGGGCAAATTATTTTGGCAAGAAACAAGACGACTTGCAAGGAGTAGCAGTATACGGAGATCCGGGTTTAGCACAAGCCGTAAAAAAAGATCCCGTAGGAATTGGATTCAATAATATTGTTTACGTCTATGACCAAAATACAAAACAAGCTACTAATGGTGTAATACCTCTACCGATCGACCTAAACAATAATGGCAAAATAGATGCTGATGAAAATTTTTACGGCACTATTGACCAGATCGTTGCAGCTATTACTACAGGTAAATATCCTTCGCCTCCCGCAAGAGATCTTTACTTTGTAACAAAAGGAGCTCCTAAAACTGAAGCTGTTAAAGAATTTATCAAATACGTTTTAACGGACGGACAAAAATTTATACCGGAACAAGGTTATATCACACTTTCTCCTGCGAAAATAACTGCAGGATTAAACAAGCTTAAATGAGTTATAAAATAAGATTGTTAAAGGATAGGTTAAGCGCAAATATATTTCTTGAGCTTAGCCTGTTCTCTATTTTAACGGTAGTGCTTATCGGCTATGGGTTGTATTATAAATCTTCGCCAATACTACAACAAGATACGCTCTGGCATTTATTATCTTCGACAGAATGGAAACCATTCAAAAATGAATTCGGCTTCTTTTCCTACATCATAGGATCGTTGGCAGTTACTGGTATTGCCATCATAATAGCCTTACCTCTTTCTTTATTATGCGCCATCTATATTGCAGAATATGCGCCGCATAGAATAAGACAAATATTAGTTCCATTGATCGATCTTTTATCGGGTATACCTCCCGTTGTATATGGGGTATGGGGTGTACTGACAATTGTTCCTTATATCGGCGATCATATCGCTCCACATTTTGTAGATTACTCTTCGGGGTATTGTGCATTGGCAGGTGGTATCGTGTTAGCGGTTATGGTATTTCCTTTGATCGTTAGTATTTTATTGGAAGTGTTTGATACCGTTCCTAAAGAATTGAAAGAAGCTTCTTTATCATTAGGTGCGACTGAATGGGAAACAACAAGAAAGGTAGTCCTAAAAAAATCGGTACCAGGCATTATTGCAGCAACTGTATTAGGTATATCAAGAGCGATCGGTGAAACATTAGCCGTGCTGATGGTCTGCGGTAATTTACCGATGATACCACATTCATTATTTGATTCTGTTTATCCATTACCGGCATTGATCGCTAATAATTATGGTGATATGATGTCGATACCAATGTATGAATCTGCACTGATGTTATCAGCCTTAATATTATTTGTTATCATTTTTATATTCAATGCGATCTCAAGATTGATATTATATAGAATAGAAAATAGAAGTTAGTATGCAATTGAGAAGAAGAATAGAATCTGGATTTTTTAAAATGCTAATGATACTGGCAACATTAATTATTGCCGGATCTTTATTGATGATATTATATACGATCGCATCAAAAGGCATGCAATCTTTAACCTGGGATATTATCAGCAAAGTTCCCGAAGGCGGTTATTATATCGGCAAAGGCGGTGGTATCTTAAATGCCATCATCGGATCACTATATATCAGCATTGGAGCTACCGTATTGGGTTTGGTTATTAGCATACCTGTTGTACTATACGTAAATATTTATGCCAAAAGAAATTCATGGCTGGCAAATATTACACGCTTAACCTTCGATGTATTATTTGGTATTCCATCTATTGTGTATGGCGCATTTGGTTTTACCATCATGGTTTATTTTGGGTTAAGGGCTTCTTTGTTAGCAGGTATCATTACCGTTACTTTATTAGTGATACCAATTTTAGCGCGTGCTATTGATGAAGTGATCCGTTTAGCACCAACAGAATTATCTGATGCTACTTACGCATTAGGTGCAACACGCTGGGAAACTTCTTTGATATTTTTAAGGCAAGCGATCCCCGGTATCATCACAGCGATTTTATTATCATTCGGCAGAGCGATCGGCGATGCTGCTACCGTTTTATTTACAGCAGGGTATACGGATAGTATTCCAACTTCATTGGGACAGCCAACAGCGACCTTACCGCTGGCCATATTTTTTCAATTGAGCAGTCCGATCGAAGAAGTACAGAACCGCGCTTATGCAGCGGCATTAATATTAACTTTCATCGTTTTAATAATAAGTTTAAGTGCAAAATATTTCAGTAAAAAATTATCAAAGCATAAAATATAACATGACTTTTGAATCGCCGCATATACGTGTAAAGGACCTGAATGTTCACATTGGGGGCAATCATATTTTAAAAAATATCAACATCGATATTCCTGATAAAAAATTAACTTCTTTTATCGGCCCATCTGGTTGCGGAAAAACTACTTTGCTAAAAACATTTAATCGTTTATTAGATCGTAATAAAGATGTACAGATCGACGGACAGGTTTTAGTGGATGGAGAAAATATTTATGGAAAAGATATTGAAGTGACCAGCATGCGCCAAAAGATGGGATTGCTATCTCAACGCCCTTTTCCATTACCAATGAGTATCTATGATAATATCGCCTACGGCCCAAGATTGCATGGTACAACAAAGAAAAAAGAATTGGATGTTCTTGTTGAACATTATCTTACCGCAACAGGTTTATGGGATGAAGTAAAGGACCGTCTAAATGGTTCTGCCGCAAGATTATCTATCGGTCAGCAACAACGTTTATGCCTGGCACGCGGTTTAGCGGTTGAACCTGAAATTATTTTAGGCGACGAACCTACCTCTGCACTCGATCCGATCTCAACACAAAAGATCGAAGAACTTTTTTTACAGCTAAAAGATAAATATACATTGGTATTGGTTACGCATATCCTAAGACAAGCACGCCGCTTATCTGATTATATCGCTTTTTTATACATGGGAGAGATCATAGAATTCGGCCCAACCGAGGATATTTTATTAAGGCCAAAAGAAAAATTAACCCAGGAATATGTAAAGGGATACATAAGCTAACACTGGCTTTACCAACGATTTTAAGCCTTAAAACCATTAGTCTATACTTTTAATGGGCTTTAACCAATAATATTTTACCTTTGCGCCATCAATTAAAATGGCGCAGGACAATACCATATCAGGTGGAAACACCTTATTTCCTCTTTTTCTGAAATTGCAAAATTTCCGCCTGCTGATCATCGGCGGAGGAAATATTGCATTGGAAAAATTAACTGCTGTATTACAAAATTCTCCTGCCACTTCTATTCAATTGATATCGCTTTCCATCAGTGATAAAATTCAGGAGCTAGCTAAGCAATATCCCAACATTTCATTACAACAAAAAGCATATCACATCAGTGACCTTGATAGGGTTGATATTGTAATAGCTGCAGTGAACGATATTTCTATAAGCGAACAGATCAGCAAAGACTGCAGGCAAAAAAATAAATTAGTCAACGTAGCAGATAAACCTGAACTATGTGATTTCTATTTGAGCTCTATTGTAAAAAAAGGGAATATTAAAATTGCCATTTCTACTAATGGGAAATCTCCTACCATCGCTAAACGGTTAAAACAGGTGATCGATGAAATGATACCGGATGAAATGGAAAATGTATTAGATAACATTCAAACAATAAGACAAGGCATGAAGGGTGACTTCAACGAAAAAGTAAAACAATTGAACGACTTAACTAAAGTATTGGTTGCTAAACAGACCAATTTAAAAGACGATCACGAACAACACGAAAAAAAATGGACCAAGATCGTATTGTGGTGCTTGCTGGCCTTTACTATTTTACTTGTAGGATATGGGCTGGCATCATATTTTTCTTTTGCTGATGTTACAGCAGAAATTAAAAACCTGCCACAACATACGATCAATGGATTTTTAATAATGTTATTGACAGGTTTCATTGCGCAAATGGTGGATGGATCATTGGGCATGGGGTACGGCACTATCTCTACCACATTTTTATTGGCCAACGGTGTACCGCCGGCTATCGTTAGCAGCAGGGTACATTCAGCAAGGGTTTTCTCCAGTGGTGTATCGGGGTATAGTCATCACCGTTTTGGCAATATCAATAAAAAATTATTTATGGCATTAGTGATCCCCGGTGCTATCGGAGCTTTGATCGGCGCTGCACTGGCTTATTACGGTCAAAAATATTCTACTTATGTTAAGATTCCCCTTTCCATTTATACTATTTACCTGGGTTATTATATAATGCGTAAAGCATTTTCAAAAAGAAAAAATACAGATAAAGTAAAGAATGCAGGCTGGCTCGCTTCTATCGGAGGATTTATGGATGCATTTGCAGGTGGTGGCTGGGGAACATTGGTTACAAGTACATTAATGGCCAAAAGAAAAAGTCCACGGTATGTGATCGGCTCCGTATGCCTGGCTGAATTTTTTGTAGTACTCACCAGCTCTATTACATTTTTTATCTTATTAAAAAATATTCCACTATTAGAAGTAGCAGGACTTATTGTTGGTGGGTTGATCGCTGCTCCCATTGCAGCCAGGTTAGTTGGTAAACTTCCTTTAAAAACAATGTTTATCCTGGTGGGTATTTTAGTTATTTTAACAAGTACGAATACACTTTGGAAAGCTGTTCAGATAGTAATACATTAAACAAGTTTTTATAATATTTTTGGCATATAAAAGAATATCCCCTATTTTCGTTACAGATTATATCCTATATAATATATCCTTATAATATGAAAATAATCCATAACTGTACCTAAATTTGATTAAAGAATCAATATTTTATAGATAATTTTAAGCATTTTTTAAAATATATAACGAATAACTAGCTTTTTCGGGCTTAAATTCAACATTATTATACAACACAAAATCTTTATCAAAACAAAAAAAACACCAAAATTTCTAAATTATGAAAAAATTATTCGCAATTGCAGTACTTGGCTTAGCGCTAGCCTCATGTAAAAAAAGCAGTTCAGGCGCCAGCAGTTCAGCGCAATTAAAATTGAATGACACTGCTTACAATTTTTCAGTTTTAAGCTATGCTGAAGCTTATAATGGCGGCAAGGAAATTTATTTCGAAGCTTATTCCAACAGTGATGTTACAAAATCGCATTATATAGACTTTAGACTTGAATCAAACCTGGCTATAACACCGGGTGTTTATTCTGATACAAGCACCTATCCTTCCCTTCCTACGGTATATAAAGCTTTGGATTATTTTGAGTATGATCCTACTTACTATACTATTCCTGGTACTATCAGCTATTTTGAAACTGCAGGTTTAGTTACAAAACCTTTCACGGTAACGATAACGTCAATTACACAAACATCAATACAAGCTACTGTCAATGGTACTATATATGCATATAGTGATTCTTCTACAACTCCGGGTAATTTTAAAGTAGTAACAGGAAATATAAACAGTACACTTGAACAAGAGAATTAATATTTACCCTATTTAACATTCTAATTAAAACTATTAAACTATAAATTATGAAAAAAATATTCGCTGTCGCGCTAATAAGCTTAACGCTTATCTCTTGTAAAAAATCTAGCAGCCCTGGCATAGGGACCAACGGCCTGCAAGTAACTTTAGCTGGTAAGGCTAAGGTTTATAATGTTGTAGGTGGTGCATTTACATATACAGATTATTCTGGTCCGGATAGTACAGTACATATGTACATTTATTTTTACGATAATACAAACGCTAATCTAGCAAGCTATTTTGAAGTTGATCTTCAAAGCTATAACAGTCCTTTTACTCTTGGCACAGTTTATTCGGATACATCAACTGTCGGAAGGTATACTGATTTTGAGATTGGTTCAGATTTTGATCCCCATAACTCGTTCATAAATTATTATACTGCAGGCAATCCTGCAAACCCAAGTACTACAACAATTACAGCTATTTCTGCCACTTCAATTAGTGGTACGTTTCAGGGTATAATGTACGATGATGGAGATACAACCAAACTTTCGAAGACAGTTACCAATGGTAAATTTATAGCGTCTATTTTCCCTGATTAATTTCAGATATATTTCTATAATAAAAAAGTCAGATTCATAAATAATGGTCTGACTTTTTTTATTTAGATAGTTGCGCCATAACCAAGCACAAAAGGCGGATTACCCAGCCACTCGGCTAAGTGTTGAGAAATTATTTTTGATTCAACCATAAAACCATCATGTCCATAAGTTGAATCTATTTCGATCAATGTTGCATCCGGCAAATTATTGGCAATGAACTTTTGTTCGATCAAAGGACAAAGAATATCACTGCTGATACCGATGATCAAAGTTCTTTGTGTAATACTGTTTAATACGGGTTCTAATTTTCCACCACGGCCACGGCCCAAATGATGGCTATCCATACTTTTCGTCAACAACCAATAAGTGTATGCATTGAAACGCTGTACTAATTTATCTCCCTGGTAATTGATATAGGATGAAGCTTTATAATTATCTAACTTTTCTGTATCCGGATCTGTTTGATGCTTTACCATAATACCGTAGTTGCGGTAAGTAAGCATCCCTATTGCGCGCGCAGCTTTCAGTCCTTTTTTGCCGGCTTCAGGAGACATATCCTTCCATGTACTATCAGCTTCAATTGATAAACGCTGTGCGGTATGTGTTGCAATACCCCAGGCGCTCTCTGTCGGTGAAGTAGCCAAAATGAACAAATTTTCGATCCTGCTTTTTTCCATTACACTCCATTCCAGCGCCTGGTAACCACCCATGCTACCCCCCATGATCAAAAATATTTTCTCAATTCGTAAGTGATCGCGAAGCAAAATATGTGCTTTTACCATGTCCCGAATGGTAATTTGCGGAAAAGTACTGTAGTAAGGCTTCTTAGTTGCAGGATCAATACTCAAAGGCCCACTGCTTCCGTAACAGGAACCCAGTATGTTGGCGCAGACAATAAAGTATTTTTTGGGGTCGATAACGTGGTCGTTGCCAACAACACCTTCCCACCATGTAGCCGCGTCTGCATTGGCTGTCAGGGCATGACAAACCCATACAACGTTGTTTTTATCGGCATTTAAGGTACCGTAAGTATGGTAAGCTATCGTAACTTCGGGTAGCGTTTCTCCACTTTCCAGCTCAAACCTATGTTCGTAATGAAAATAATCCATCAATGAGAATCTGTTGAAATTGCAAAGTAAAGGCTTGCATGAATTACATTTGCAAAAAAAGTAAGAAATGATAAAAATAAATTTAAACAGGGTCGAAGGCGATGCCGGCTTCGAAGCCACAGATGCAAACGGCCATATCGTACGTTTAGATACAAGTCCTGAAACGGGAGGCGTTAATTTTGGCATCCGTCCGATGCAGGGGTTATTAATAAGCTTGGGCGCCTGCAGTGGTATTGATATTGTTTCTATACTAAAGAAGCAAAGACAGGAGATCAAGGCTTTTTCCATCCATATTGAAGGTGAAAGAGAAAAAGGAAAGGAACCTTCTTTATGGACAAATATTCATATGATCTTTACCTTATCAGGGCCTGATGAGGATAAAGCAAGAAGAGCATGTGAATTATCGATCAATAAATATTGTTCTGTTGCAGAAACATTACGCAGAGCAGGTGCTATTATTACCTGGGGGTTGGTAGTGAAGGAAAAATAAATAATAAAATATAGATCAAGAATTTTAAAACCTACAATAATGGAACAACATCCAATTACAAAAGCCATCCGTGCAAGAACGGAGCAAACGAACGAGATGGAACATTCTTCTCCGTTATTTCTTACCAGCAGTTTCAGTTTTGATAATGCGGAAGATATGCGTGCGGCTTTTGCGGATGAAACAGATGCAAATATTTATAGCCGTTTTAGTAACCCTACAGTAAAAGAATTTACAGACAGGGTTGTAATACTTGAAGGTGCTGAAGCAGGATACGCTACCTCATCGGGCATGAGTGCAGTGTTTGCATCATTCATGGCATTACTCAAAAAAGGCGATCACCTTGTTGCATGCAATTCTATTTTTGGCAGTACGGTTACTATCTTAAATAAATTCCTTCCTAATTATGGAATTGAAGTGACCTATGTAAGTGCTGCAAAGCCTGAAGAATGGGAAGCCGCAATCAGGCCTAATACAAAAATGATCTACCTGGAAACGCCCACTAACCCGGCGCTGGATATAATTGATCTTGAATTTGCAGGCAAACTTGCAAAAAAGCACAATGTTATTTTAAATGTAGATAATTGTTTTGCAACTCCGGTTAATCAAACTCCGATTCAATATGGAGCAGATCTGGTTGTACACTCTGCTACCAAATGGATGGACGGCCAAGGAAGAGTATTAGGTGGAGTGATCGTAGGTAAAAAAGAACTGATCCATAATATTTATTTATTCTGCAGAAGCACAGGGCCCGCAATGTCGCCATTTAATGCATGGGTACTAAGCAGAAGTTTAGAAACATTGGATGTGCGTATGGAGCGCCATTCTTCCAACGCGTTTCATATCGCGAAAGCTTTAGAGAATCATTCAAAAATAAGTTTTACTAAATATCCTTTTTTACCGAGCCATCCGCAATATGTTATTGCAAAAAAACAAATGAAAAATGGCGGTGCATTAGTTGCGTTCGAATTAAAAGGCGGTTTAGCAAGCGGAATAAAATTTTTAGACAGCTTAGAAATGCTTACGCTAACTGCTAATTTAGGAGACAGCAGAAGCATTGCTTCTCATCCGGCTAGTACCACACATGCTAAATTAACAGATGCTGAAAGAACTGCCGTTAATATAACACCGGGATTGATTCGTATTTCTGTTGGATTAGAATATGTAGATGACATACTAAACGACATCTTGCAAGCGTTAGATAAGTGCTAACCCCAATTTTATAAAATATAACTATTTTTTATAATGCCGGCTCTAATCAGTCGGCATTTTTTATTTTAAAAAATATAGTCTATAATTTTGGTAGACTAATAAATTAACACTACGTTTGCTATTCATTACGAATTTCATTTTGTTTTTTTGAACTATACAATCGACCTGTTGGAAAGTTGTATAGTTCATCTAAACGGAAGGAAAAGTAATAAACCGACATTTATGTTATCATCTTTACGATATACTTACACAGCACTTAATTGCATAAAGGCAATTACATTTCCATGTTGCTGTTGTTGCTGCTAATACTTTATTAGCAAGGTTCTTCTTTATTCTTTTTCTCTGACTTTATTCTACTTAAAATGCACTTATACCTAATACAATCTTTTCGCGGCGAAGCTGCAACAGCCTATGATCTTTATGATCGGTTTATAATTACGAATGGTTTATTATCAAACGATCGTGCCGGCCCGTAACATATAACTTATGAAAACTAAATAAAAAAATGGCCAGAAACTGTTGGAGCAGTTCTGGCCGGTAACAAAGAGGCTTGGGAAAACAGTAAGTGCATTAAGCGCTTACTGTCGGCCTTATTGTGTAAGCAAATATAAGAGAAAAGCATTAAGCGTTTTTTGAGATTTTTTTACACAATAGGCTGATTAGATAATTAACAAACTAAATCAAACTATGAGTAAAATCAATGCTTACAAAACGGCGAAACTTTTTGCCTTTACCGGTTTCTTTCTCGCCATCGGCTTTTTATCTGCAAAAGCACAAGAAAATACTACCATAACAGGTACGGTTACAGATGTTAAAACAAAAAATTCAATTGCAGGCGCTACCATACATATTGAAGGTTCTACCAATACAGCTATCACCGATAATAAAGGAGGGTTTCAATTAACCACTTATAAAAAATTACCAATCACTTTATTTATCAGCTTTATCGGTTATCAAACGCAATTGGTAACAGTAGATAGCACTAATAACGGATTTGTAGATGTGCGGTTAAAAGATGCGCCCAATCAATTATCAGATGTAGTGGTAGTTGGCTATGGCACTCAAAGAAGAAAAGATGTTTCGGGTTCTGTATCATCTGTCTCAAAAGAAAATTTAAGTCGTCCCGTAACTTCTGCCGATAACTTATTACAAGGTGCCGTATCGGGTGTTACAGTTACGCAAAGTTCCGGTCAGCCGGGTGCAGGATCGAGTATAAGAATTCGTGGCGGAAACTCGTTAAGTTTTGGTAATGATCCATTGTATGTTATTGATGGATTTATTTATTACAATAATAACAGCGCAGCTAATACCGGTTCTTCTCCGGGCGTAACTGTAAACGCACTAGCTACTATTAACCCAAGTGATATTGAATCGATCGACGTGTTGAAAGATGCTGCCGCCACAGCTATTTACGGTTCACGTGGCGCAAACGGAGTTGTGATCATCACAACAAAAAGAGGAACAAAGGGCAGCAACAATATTTCTTACGGTGGTTATTACGGTACACAACAGGTTGATAAAACATTATCATTAATGAATGGCCCGCAATGGGCAAAATTGTACGATGATATTTATAAAGCCACGCCTACATTACAAACAGGATCGGGACCTGCAACAAAAGCTAAAATAGATTCTTTGGGTGGAACAGGGCAAACGGCCGACTGGCAAAAAGCTGCTATCAGAAATGCGCCGATACAAAATCACCAGTTAACCATTTATGGTGGTGATGAAAAATCAAGGTATTCTATTTCAGGAAATTATTTTAATCAACAGGGAACATTATTAAATACCGGTTTTGAAAGATACTCAGGTCGAGTTAACTATGAAAAAAATGCTACAGATAAATTAAAAGTATCCACTAGTATTTTTGGAAGCAGTTCAACCGAAGATAAATTAACAGGGCCTTTCAATGCTTTAAATTCTGGGAACGCTTTTACAACTTTATTAACGGTAAGCCCTTTACATCCGATAAGAAATGCAAACGGAACTTACTATACTACAGCTGATCCTTTCTTTTCAGTGATCAATAATACAACACAGCCATATACTACAAATCCCTTACAGGATATTACAGCAACTATCAACAGAACTATTCTCACACGCTTCTTAGGAAATTTTTCTGCTGAATACAAACTAACTAAGGATTTACTTTTAAAAATTACTGGTGGCGCAGATTTCCTAAATGCTAAACAAAATTATTATGCGCCAAACTTTACTGCATCACCAGGCGGTGCAGGGGGACTTTCTACAGGTGCTGGTGTAAATGGGTATGCGTCTGTTGGCGTAAGCCATTCTGTTAGCTGGTTAAATGAAAACACGTTATCGTATAGCCATATATTTAATGAGAAACATTATGTAGACTTACTGGCAGGTTATACCATTCAACAACAAAATGTAGAATCAGTTGTATCGAACGCGCAGAATTTTCCAACCAACTTATTTTCATTCAACAACCTGTCTTATGGTTCACCGGTTGTAGGTTCATCAGCAGAAGCACCAAACACTATTCAATCCTGGCTGGGAAGAATTAATTACTCATTCGAACATAAATATAATGTTAGCGTATCGGGCAGATACGATGGTGCCTCCGTTTTAGGTCCGGATAAAAAATATGGCTTCTTCCCTTCCATTGGTGTTTCATGGAATATGTCTGATGAGAATTTCTTTAAGAAATTTACGAATGTAGCCAACAGTTTAAAACTTAGGGCTACTGCAGGACAAACAGGTAACGCGAACATTCCTTCTTATACCTCGCCTGCTTTAGCCGGAGGGCCTTACACATATTTCTTTGGAAATAATATTGCCCAAGGACTTTCGCAAATACAATTGGCCAATCCAAATTTAACATGGGAAACAACCACGCAGTATGATGGAGGTATCGATGTTTCATTCTTAAGCAACCGTATCATTTTAACAGCAGATGCTTATTATAAAAAGACAACCAATTTATTTGTAAGTGCCGGCGGACTTGTTCCTTTATCAACAGGCTATGCTTCTGTCGCTGAAAATATCGGCAGCATACAAAATAAAGGTGTGGAACTTTCTTTGAATACAGATAATATCAAAGCAGGAGATTTTGATTGGAAAACAACATTGATCTACGCCACTAATGCCAATAAAATATTAAGTCTTGGCCCAAGTCAATCTTTTCAACCGGTAGCTGCTACAGGCCAGGTATCTCCTGAAATTTTAAAGGTTGGACTACCGATAGGCACATTCTGGGGCTATAGTACAGATGGATTGTTAACTACCGCTGATGTTTACGGGGCGCATCCGGCACCGAAATTAGCAGGCGTATCGCAACAAACAGGAGATAGAAAATATATTGATACAAACGGGGATGGAAAAGTTGATCCAAATGATAAACACAATTTAGGGAATGCACAAGCGAAGTTTACGGCAAGCATGACGAATACTTTCACCTATAAAGGATTCGATCTGTCAATTTTCTTTCAGGGATCATTTGGCAATAAGTTATTTAACCTTGAACAACAACAATTAGAGATAACTAAAACTACCACCAATGCTTCAGCAGTCTTGTTAGACAGGTTTGATTCTGTTAATAATCCTACCGGCAGGTATCCTAAAGCGGTAAATGCTCCCGTTGCTCAAGTGCAGGATACTTATGTTGAAGATGGTTCATACATCAGGTTAAAGAATGTGACACTCGGTTACACTTTTCCAAAAAACATCGCTTCAAAAATTCTTGCGAAGCAGATCAGGCTATACATCTCTGCGCAAAACCTATTAACGATCACGCATTATTCCGGATTAGATCCTGAAGCAAATTTCTATGATCAGAATAACCTGTTACCTGGAATTGATGCAGGAGTCTATCCACATTACAAAACATTCTTAGCAGGACTAAATATTACTTTTTAGAAACATAAAAAAGACAACAATGAAAAATATATTAATAACCACTGCCGCATTTATATTGATAGGAAGTTCTTTAGCATCCTGCAGCAAATTGAATGAAAATCCAAAGACAAGTATTGCGTCAACAACTTTTTACAAAACGCAATCAGATGCTGTGGCTGCAGTAACAGCGGCTTATAGTACACTGTCTACAGATATCAATGCAGATTTCCCTATCTACGGACGCAACCTGAATTTAATAATAGACAATACAAGCGATAACCAGGTGTATAGTCCGTCGAATACAAACCCCGACGTAAGGGCACTTGGTACAGCTACTTATATTTCTTCAAATGACCGTGTGCACAAAATATATGCGCAGTTGTATTGGGGGATTGATAAGGCCAATGTAGCAATAGATAATATTCCAAATATTCCGTCTTCTCAATTTGTTGACATTACACATCCTGCGATCAATTTAATAAGAGAAGCTAAGTTTATTAGAGCGCTATATTATTTTAATCTGGTTCGTTTATTCGGTCCTGTTCCTTTAGTATTGCATGATGCGGGTGATGTAAACACTGCTAACGCATTGGTTAGCCGCGCACCAAAAGATTCTGTGTATGCACAAATAATTTCAGATCTAACCGATGCTACCAATTTGCCCGGGACATACTCCCCTGTTACCGATCCTGCTGATATAGGCCGCGTTACAGCAGGAGCAGCACACGCATTGTTAGCTAAAGTATATGCAACCCGGCACGATTGGACGAATGCAGAAACTCAATTATTAAAAACACTAACTGCGGGAACTGTCACAGGAGCAACCGGTACTTATGGCTATGACCTATTCCCTTTGTTCTCTCATATTTTTCAAACGCCTTATAAAAATGGCATTGAACATATTTTCTCTGCGCAATTCAAATACAATGGAGGTGCAGTTAACAGCCAGCAAAATTTAAGCAATGGCGACTTCAGCACATTTACCACTTCAACCTACACGGGCGATATACCGGCTGATAGTACGATCGTTAATTTATTTGCTATCGCAGATCAAAGAAGAAATGTTACGTTTTTCGACTCTTTAAAGAATGGCACTAAAACAGTAAAATGGCCCTACTTCAATTTCGCTAAATACATTGACTCTTCCGTATCGCCTATCACATCACAAACATTAAGCGGCGTTAATTTTCCTATTATCCGTTATGCAGAAATTTTGCTTTTACAAGCTGAGACCTTAAATGAATTAAATGCGGGTCCTACGGCTGATGCATATACTGCTATCAATATCGTAAGAGCAAGAGCTTATGGTGTATACAGCAGTGGTGGAACTTATGCTGATCATACACACGATCTCACACCGGGTTTGAACCAGGCAGATTTTCGTGATTCTGTTTATTTAGAAAGAAGAAAAGAGTTCATACAAGAATCGCAACGCTGGTTTGATCTGGTAAGAAGATCAGGACAAGATGGTTTACCGGCAGGGCAATATTATCTGAATGCGGTTCATGGCATGCTTAACAATCCTAAAGCTGCTGCAACATTGAAAGATACATTGTTCCCAATACCACAAACAGAAATTGATCTCTACGCAGGACAAAATCCAAACTTTTACCAAAACCCCGGATGGTAATCAATCATAAAAAAAATAAATCATTTCATAACAAAAAAATAAGAAAAAATGAATAAGAAAAACATACTTGCTTCCATCGCAATATTGATAGGTAGCTTGTCGACACAACATTCTTATGCGCAGGACCAACAAATATATCAGGGAACTGTCGGTAAAACATTAGGCGATTCAAAAGAATGGTGGGCACCCGTTGTTAAAGCTCCCACAGGAGCACCTAATGTTCTATTGATCATACTAGATGATGTAGGATTTGGTGCATCAAGCGCTTTTGGCGGATTGATACATACGCCTACACTTGATAGTTTAGCCAATAACGGTCTCCGCTATACGAACTTTCACACCTGCGCAATTTGTGCGCCTACACGCTCTGCTTTATTAACAGGCCGTAATAGTGCTTTTGTGCATGAAAGCGGGTTTTCTCATATAGCTTTATCCGCAGGATTTCCTGGATGGGATGGAAGAATACCTTCTAGCGATGGAACATTGGCTGAAATATTAAGAGCCAATGGATACAACACTTTTGCTGTAGGTAAATACGGCTTAACGCCCGATGAAGAAGCAACAGATGCCGGACCTTTCGATCACTGGCCAACACAAAAAGGCTTTGATCATTTTTTTGGGTTTCTCGGTTCTGCAACCGATCAATACAAACCTGATCTTGTAGAAGACCAGGCGCATGTTACTCCTGATGGAAGACATTTAAATGAGCAGATCACTGATAAAGCAATTGCTTATTTATCACGCCAGGAAAAAGTTGCACCCAACAAGCCTTTCTTTTTATATTATGCACCGGGCGCCACTCACGCACCTCACCAGGTAGATAAATATTGGAGTGATCAATACAAAGGAAAATTTGATCAGGGATGGGATGTATTTCGTGAACAAGTATTAGCTAATCAGAAAAGACTAGGCGTCGTTCCTGCAAACGCACAATTACCTCCTCGCAATCCTCGTGTACCAGCTTGGAATTCATTAACAGCAGACCAGAAAAAATTATTTGAAAGATTCATGGAAGTATATGCAGGTTACTTTTCTTACACCGATTATCAAATTGGCAGAGTAATCAATTACCTGAGAGAAAATAATTTATTGGACAATACGATCGTTTATGTAATAATCGGTGACAATGGTGCAAGCAAAGAAGGTACGCAGGAAGGAACAATAGAACCTAAAACAAACCCTGCAAGAACTACATCTGAAGCAGATTATTTAAAAGTAAATCTGGCTGATATTGATTCTATTGGTACACCTAATGCTCAAACTAATTATCCATTAGGCTGGGCACAGGCAGCTAATACGCCATTTAAAGAATGGAAAACAAATGCTGACGCAGAAGGTGGTACGCATAACCCTTTGATCATTTTTTATCCGAAAGGCATTAAACAAAGAGGTATCCGTAATCAATACGGACATGTAATCGACATTTTGCCAACGACGTTAGAATTAACCGGAATTCAAAAACCTGAATACATCAGAGATGTTAAACAAGATAGTATTGAAGGAACATCACTAGCCTATTCTATTGATAGCGCTAACGCGAAATCAAGGCATGCAATACAGTACTATTATATTTTTGGCAATCGTTCTATTTATTCCAATGGATGGAAAGCAGAATCTCCTCACCGTCCGGATAATGTTGACTATGATTTTTCTCAGGGAGCACCCATTGCTGATAAGAGCTTCGATGACGATGTTTGGAAATTATACAACATTGACGAAGATTTTAATGAGAGAAATGATCTTGCAAAAAAATACCCTGAAAAATTAGCTGAGTTAAAAAAAGTATTTGATGAACAAGCTACCACCAATCATTTATATCCGCTGATCGATTGGTATGATGTAAACAATAAAAAAATACATCATCCAAACGGAAACAATATACAAGCGCCAATAAAATAAACAAATCATTCCTCCAGAGATAAAATTTCTTCGGAGGATATTTTATAACCAATTACTCTATTAAAATAATAGACTATGCAATTACTAGATGTAAAAATTCTGACTAAGAAGATCATTATCGGTATTGTCATTTTCCTCGTCCCACTAATTATACTGGCAGGAGGATTATGGTTCATTCAACACCACAGTTAATCTATAATATTAATCATTAAAAAAATACCATTATGGCACTCACTAACACCACACCACAAAGAATAACAAGAGATATTGTTATCAGTCTTTTTATTTACGCATTGCCGGTACTGGCATTAGTACTATGGTTTCACCATACAGGAGAAACACCATGGATCAATAACACGCACACGCCATTCGTAATTAAAACACCGCGTATTTTTAATTTTGTTCAGCCGGTGTTCACACATTTACGTTCATGGGGATTTTTCGCTATCGCGATCGTATTAGGCATCGCTGAATTCGGATTAGGATTGTACGACAACAAATGGACAAAGCACGAACGCATCGTTGATCTTGTTTGCTTTGTAGCACCTAAGGTTTTATTAGCGCCTGTCACTGCATTCTTTGCTTTAAAACTATTACCATTCGCATTACCACATTTGGATAATGTATTTTCATGGGTTCCATTTTGGGGCGGCGTTTTTTTAATTGCCGTAGCAGATGACCTTACTCAATATTGGTACCATCGTTTGCACCATCAATTACCTTTACTATGGCGCTTCCATCGTACGCATCATTCTGCACCTTATATGGGCATGGCAATGGCTAGTCGCCAGAACTTTTTATATACTGTTTTCTTTTCACAAATTTATTTAGTGGCAGCATTGGTTTATTTAGGTTTAGGACCTGCTGCATTATTTGTTACAGTAATTAAATCTATCATCACATTAGCAGCGCATTCAAGCATCGCATGGGATAAACCTTTATATAAATACAAAGTATTACATCCTGTTGCGTGGGTTTTAGAAAGATTGATCTCCACCCCTGCTACGCACCACGCGCATCACGCAGATTCATCTGATGACGGTGTTGGTTATTACAAAGGCAATTTTGGCAACATGTTCTTTTTGTGGGATATCATTTTTGGAACAGGTATTATCACTCGTAAGTTCCCTAAAGGTTACGGTATTGCTTTTTATAAACAAGAAGAATGGTATGCACAATTCCTATGGCCAATTTTCAAATCCAAAGTTGAAGGAAGTGAGTTATCTAAACACGGACCAAGAGTTGGCGATGATATCCAGGAACACGAAGTTGTCCATCAAAAAATAAAAGAAGAAGAATTTTCAATAGCATAATTAAAAACATATCAAACATGAAAAAAGTATTCATTTTAACAGCCGTTAGCTTTCTAAGTATAACAGCGATTTTTGCGCAAGTAAATCACGATCTAATTTCTGTAGATTCTTTTGCAGCAAAAATAAACAGGCAACAAGCGCCACAAATAGTTGATGTAAGAACTCCTGAAGAATTCACGATCAACCATATCAACGGCGCAACCTATGTGAACCTGAAAGAGGACAATCATTTAGATGCGATAAAAAGCTTTGATAAAACAAAACCTGTATTTATTTATGCCATACAAAATAGCCGTCCGGATATATTAGCTGCTGAACTTCATACAAACGGATATAAAGAAGTGTATGAATTAAAAGGAGGCATTGCAGCCTGGATAGGAAGTGGCAATGCATATTATACATCAGTAAAAAATAACCTTTCAGTTGCTGATTACAACAAAACACTTACAGATAATAAAATTGTATTAGTTGAAATAGGAACAAAATATTGTGGCTTATGCGCAAAGGCAAAAGTGATCGTTGACTCTTTACAAAACGACGGCTCTTACAAAGTAGTTCAACTGGAATTATATAATAATCCGCAATTAGTAGCTCAGTTAGGTGAAGTACCATCAGTACCAACTATCCTTTTATATAAAGACGGGCAGATAGTTTGGAAAAGATCAGGATTAACTTTTAATAAATATGATATCACTACTGAAATAGCAAAAGCAAAATAAGTGTGAAGAAGATAATAAGTATATCGATATGTCTTATGTTGTTGAATGCTGCCTGCAATCAGCAGCATTCAACAATTTCAGTCTCAACAACAGATACCGCAATTGCGAAAAAGGCCTCATGCCCTGCTTGTAGCAAAAGTCAATCAGTGTGCAGGATGCCTTCTCGGTCTGTAGCATTGTTAGGAACATCTTCCAGTATAATAACAGGCGATAGTAGTTCAGCAGAAATGGTAGCAATACCCGGTGGCACTTTTGAAATGGGAAGCAATGATTTTGACGATAGCAAACCCATTCATCGTATAACGGTAAAACCATTTTTAATGGATGAACATGAGGTCACGAATGCTCAGTTTGAAAAATTTGTAAATGCTACACATTATATCACAGTTGCAGAACGCCCATTGAATCCTGTTGATTATCCCGGAGTTGCCGCAGATAAATTAGTAGCAGGCTCTGCAGTATTTACTCCGCCTGCGCATGCGGTTTCATTAGATGATCCTTTTGTTTGGTGGATATATGTAAAAGGTGCTAACTGGAAACATCCAAAAGGCCCAACAAGCTCTATCAAGGGAAAAGACAATGAACCTGTTGTGCAAGTTTGTTACGAAGATGCAGTAGCCTATGCAACCTGGGCAGGCAAAAGGTTACCAACAGAAGCCGAATGGGAATTTGCCGCACGTGGCAATCGGCAACCAACTAAATATTATTGGGGCAACGAATTAAAACCAAATGGAAAATGGGTAGCCAATATTTACCAGGGAAATTTCCCCGATCATAATACTGCAGAAGATGGTTATGACGGTGTTGCACCCGTAAAATCTTTTCCGCCAAATCCTTTCGGGTTGTATGATATGGATGGCAATGTTTGGGAATGGTGCAATGACCTGTACCGTCCTGATTATTATCAGCATAGTCCTGAGTATAATCCACAAGGACCAACAGACAGCTATGACCCTGATGAACCAAATACGGTTAAACATGTGCAACGTGGTGGTTCATTTATTTGCAGTGATCAGTATTGCATTCGATATAAAGCCGGCAGTCGCGGTAAGGGGGAAACTAATAGTGCCGGAAATAATTTAGGATTCAGGTGTGTGAAGGATATTAAAAACTAACACCGGATCAAAATGAAACTAAACGAATTTGTAATCCTTGCAAAGAAAATTGTAATAAGTATTTTGATCATCCTTATTCCGGTGATCATACTAACCGTTTGCTCATGGTTGATAGAACAATGGCTCAACAAATAATTATACGCGCCATTTGAAATAATGGCGCGTATTTTATGATCTTATGAATGATTAGTTAGATTCCTTTTGTTTGCAAATTTTCTTTTCAAAATCTCCTGTACAGGAATGTTTTCCAATTTACTTTCCAACCATGAGATGATATCTAAATATAAAAATGCACGCGTTTCAAAATGATTGTTGCGGTGCTTTTTTAATTTCACCAGTAATTTTTCCAATTCAGGTTTAATATTTTTTACAGAGACATGGAATGAGTTGCGTAAGAATTTAAATATCTCTTCTTCCACCACACTCAGGTTCTGCATCTTCGCCATAAAGCGATACACAGATTTTATTAAGTGATCCAGTATCTCTTCGTTGCCTAATTCGTAATGTGTTATCAAATGCAATAACCTTGAATAACACTGCAGATCCGTTCGTAGGTCCACTTTCCAGTTGATGATCTTATTTAAATAATCAACAGCTTTTTCAAAATCGCCGCTGCCAAAATACATACAGGCTATCTTGTAATATAAAATCAAAATACGGTGCCTGTCTAAATACAATTCGTATTCTTTCAATTTTATTTCGATCTCCGGAACCAATTCTAATCCTTCAGAAAAACTTCCTTCTAAGAAATGTTTATTTAATTGAGAGATAGTTCTGTAAACAAAACATTGAACGCGGTTATTAATATTATCTTTTACAATATCACTTTCAGAAAAGATTTCAAATTTTTCCAACACTTCCGTTAAT
>JABDBG010000020.1 GCA_013288745.1 Bacteroidota bacterium | reverse complement strand
TAATATCATTGATTAAAATAATGAACTATGAAAAGAAGTATTAATTTCACAAAAGTTTTCATAGGGTACGGATTAAAAACGGGCCGGAGTTTCTACTCCAGGCCCTATTTTTTTACCCCTGCTTTCTCAACACCTGCTGTTAAATAAAGTAATTTGAGTACATTACAATATAAATGATTACTCACCTTATTTAAATAACAATACAATGAAAAAGGTATATTTTTCTACCCTATTATTCACCGCCTTACTGATTACACAAAATTGCAAAAGCCAGTTTTTAGATAAGTCTGCAATGGATACAACCGTAAAACCGGGAGATAATTTTTGGTTATATGCAAACGGTAACTGGAACAAGACCGCTGTAATCCCTTCAACAGAAAACAGTACCGGTTCTTTTTTTGATCTGAGAAAAAAAAGTCGTGAAGCAATGCAAAGCCTTTGTGAAACTGCTGCTGCTACAAAAGCACCGGTTGGCAGTGTTGATCAAAAAGTAGGTGATATGTATGCAAGCGGAATGGATACCGTAACAATTAATAAATTAGGATCCACCCCCTTGCAACCTTACCTGCAAACCATCAATAATTTAAAAGATACAAAAGCGGTTATCGCTTATATAACAGCACACCAGGCAATGAATGATGCCATCTTATATAGTTTTGCCGTACAGCCCGACGATAAAAATGCAAGCATGAATATTTGCGCATTTTTTCAAGGTGGGTTGGGACTTCCTGAAAAAGATTATTATTTTTCTACTGATCCTAAGATCGTAGAACAACGCAAAGCATATGTTGCATACATCACTAAATTATTTGAATTGATCGGTGATGATAGTGTGGTTGCTGCTAAAAACGCCGCTACCGTTTTAGCTTTTGAAACCAAACTTGCAGGGGGCCACAGTGGTAATGTTGAATTACGTGACCCTGTTGCTAATTATCATAAAATGAGCAGGAGCGACCTCGTAAAATTAGCACCTGATTTAGATTGGAGCTCAATCTTTGCTGGATTAAAGATCACTACCGATTCTTTTAACGTTGGTCAACCTAAATTTTATCAGACATTAGATAGTATCTATACGTTTGTACCCATTAATGACTGGAAACAATATTTACGCTTTCATGAGACAAATAACGCCTCTACCATTTTAAGCAGTGATTTTGTTACGGCAAATTTTGAATTTTACGGCAAGGTTCTAAGTGGCCAGCAAAAACAAAAACCACGTAGTGAAACAATGGCTAGCGCGGTAGATGGAACATTAGGTGAAGCGCTTGGTCAATTATATGTGAAAAAATATTTTACCGATTCAGCTAAGCAACGCATGATACGTTTGGTAAATAATCTTCAACAAGTATACAACCAACGCATACAGGCATTGACCTGGATGAGTGATTCTACCAAAACAAAAGCTGAAGCAAAACTAGCCGCCTTTCTTAAAAAGATCGGATTCCCTAATAAATGGAAAGAGTACAATGCCGATATCAAAAGAGATGATTATTTTGGAAACTATGTGCGCCTTGGAAAATTTGAATACGATTATCAAATGAGTTTTGAAGGTAAGCCTGTTGACAGAACCTTATGGGGAATGACGCCTCCTACTATTAATGCTTACTATAATCCATATTATAATGAAATCGTTTTTCCTGCGGGGATATTACAATTCCCTTTCTTCGATCCTGCTGCGGATGATGCTATTAATTATGGCGGCATTGGCATGGTGATCGGTCATGAAATGACTCATGGTTTTGATGATCAGGGAAGTCAATATGATCTGAATGGTAATCTTAGTAACTGGTGGACCGCAGATGATAAAACAAAATTTGACGCTAAGACTGCTGCGGTTGTAAAACAATATAGTGCATATACTGTACTGGATAGTTTACATGTAAATGGTAAACTTACATTGGGCGAGAACCTTGCGGATATTGGCGGCGTTACGATCGCTTACCAGGCATTCCAAAATACAGAAGAAGCAAAGTCAAATAAAAAAATCGATGGCTTTACGCCTGATCAGCGTTTCTTTTTAGGCGTTGCACAGATATGGCGCATGAAAAGCAAAGAAGTGCTTCAACTGCAGCGCATAAAAACAGATCCTCATAGTCCGGCGATGTGGCGCGTGAACGGGCCTTTATCAGATTTTACACCCTGGTACACTGCATTCAATGTAAAGCCGGGCGATAAAATGTATAAGCCTGTTAGTGATAGAATACAAGTTTGGTAATAATGGTAAAGGGTAAATGTTGCCGTTACAATTATTAAATGTGCTTAATAGATATTCAATGATGAAACGTGCGACGCCACTACTGCTTAATAGTAGCAATATGTTGGGCTAAAAAATAAAAAATGGTAAATACTAACAGTTGTTTCATTTACCATTTATCATTTACCATTAACAATTAATCATGCGTATTGGTGTACCAAAAGAAATAAAGAATAACGAAAGTCGTGTCGCTATAACACCGGGAGGCGTTGTACATCTTGTACGTTCCGGCCATACAGTATTTGTTCAGAAAGATGCCGGTAAAGGATCAGGTTTTTCAGATGATGAATATGTGAAAGCGGGCGCATCAATTGTTGCCACCGCTGCAGAAGCATGGGCGATGGAAATGGTGATGAAAGTAAAAGAACCCATTACCAGCGAGTATGATTATTTTAGAGAAGGGCTTATTTTATTTACTTATTTGCACCTTGCTTCTGAAGCGGCATTAACGAAAGCTTTAGTAAAAAATAAAGTGATCGGTATTGCGTATGAAACAGTTCAGATTGCGAATGGCACGCTCCCGTTATTAACGCCGATGAGTGAAGTTGCCGGAAGGATGGCTTCGCAAATTGGTGCGCGTTTTTTAGAGAAACCTGAAGGTGGCAAAGGAATTTTATTAGGAGGAGTACCAGGCGTGAAACGCGGCAGGGTAACAATTATTGGTGGCGGCGTTGCCGGAACAAATGCTGCTAAAATAGCACTTGGACTTGGTGCTGAAATAACGATCATTGATCTAAGTGCAGACAGGTTACGACAGATCGATGATATGTACAATGGAGAGATCAGTACCTTAATTTCTAACCCGCATAATATTGCTGTATCTGTAAAAGAATCTGACCTGGTGATCGGCGCTGTATTAATTCCCGGAGCAAGAGCGCCGCATTTAGTTACGGAAGAAATGATCAAATCAATGGAGCCCGGTTCTGTTGTTGTGGATATCGCGATCGATCAGGGCGGTATTTTTGAAACTACAGATCGCATCACTACGCATGACGATCCTGTTTACATAAAACATAACGTGTTGCATTACGCGGTGGCAAATATGCCTGGTGCGGTACCTCGCACTTCTACTTTCGCTTTAACAAATGTCACGGTGCCTTATGCAGTTTTGATCGCTACGAAAGGTTATAAAAAAGCTTGCCTGGAAAATGATGCGCTCTTAAAAGGCATTAATACTTTAGATGGCCATGTAACTTACAAAGCCGTTGCCGATGCACACGGATTTGAATATGTAGATGTAAAAACATTATTATAGTTTTCACGCAAAGACGCTACGTATAAATACAAAAGCCGCAAAGATCTTTGCGGCTTTTGTATTTACTTATTTTACTTTGCGTGAAATAAATTTATTCAGGCAATTGTGTAATATCATCAGGATCTTTTTTTACTTTGAAAGTAAAATGCATTTGGGTTAGATAGCTTACCGCTGTTACAATAACTACCGTAATACCTTGCGCCAGAACGGGATGCAAATGTAAGCCTTCGATGAATACTTTATTAAGCAAAAGATAATTCAACGAATAGCTAAAAAGAAAAGCCAAAAAATAGCGGAATAATTGCACACGGGCTTTTAAATTCGATGTGGTAAATACAACATATTTATTCAAAATAAATCCCACACAAAAAGTAAATATGGAAGAGATCGTTAACGCGAAATTATATGGTTTAAATGCAAACAATCCCATGTTCACTACATCCTGATTTTTTACCAGATGATAAATAGCAGTATACACGATCACATTTCCAAATACTACATTAGCACCGCCGCAAGCCGCATATCTAAATGTTTTGATAGGCATTATCTTCCTGAAAGGAGGATGAAAAAAATCTATGAAGTCTAATATTTTATCTCTGACGTGTAGCATATTAACTGTACATTTCTTCTTTTAAAGCTTTCACCCTGTCGTCTGCTAAATATTCATCGTAGGTCATTAATCTGTCGATCATTCCTTTTGGTGTAATTTCTATAATTCTGTTGGCAACGGTTTGCATAAACTGGTGATCATGTGTTGTAAATAAAACAACGCCGGGGAATGTTAGCATACCATCATTGAAAGCAGTAATACTTTCCAGGTCAAGGTGATTCGTTGGTTCATCCAGCATCACTACATTTGGGTTTTGCAACATCATTTTACTAACCATGCAACGTACTTTTTCTCCTCCGCTTAATACCGTTGTTTTCTTTAAGATCTCATCACCACTGAATAACATCTTGCCTAAAAACCCACGGATAAAATCTTCATCAACATCTTTAGTTCCCGGTGGAACAAATTGACGTAGCCAATCCATCAGATTCAAAGAGTCCGTAAAAAATTCTGTATTATCGTTTGGAAGATAAGCCGACGTGATGGTTGTACCCCATTCGAACTTGCCGGCATCTGCTTTTATTTTCCCATTAATGATCTCGAAGAAATTTGTCAGTGCCACATGGTCTCTGCTTAAGAATGCGATCTTTTGTCCTTTTACAATATCAAAATTCAAATTCGTGAACAATGGTTTGCCATCGATCGTTTTTGATAATTTTTCTACATTTAATATTTGATTACCAACTTCTCTTTCTGGCTTAAATATAATGCCCGGATATTTTCTATTACTTGGCGTAATATCTTCAAACACCAATTTATCCAATGCTTTTTTACGAGAAGTAGCTTGTTTGGATTTAGAAGCATTAGCGCTAAAGCGTGCAATGAATTCCAATAGATCCTTTTTCTTTTCTTCCTGTTTTTTATTTTTGTCGGATGCTTGTCTTGCTGCTAACTGAGAACTTTCGTACCAGAAAGAATAGTTACCCGTGTAAATTTTGATCTTCATTTTATCAACATCGGCCACATGCGTACAAACCGCATCTAAAAAGTGACGATCATGACTCACAACCAACACGATGTTCTCGTAATCAGCTAAGAAATTTTCCAGCCAGCTGATCGTTTCCACATCCAGGTTATTCGTAGGCTCATCCAGTAGTAAAATATCCGGGTTACCGAATAAAGCCTGCGCCAATAGTACCCTTACTTTTACGTTACCACCGATATCTTTCATCAGCATCTGGTGCATCTCTTCCTTAACACCTAGTTCATTCAAAAAGGTAGCAGCATCACTTTCCGCAGTGTAACCGCCCATTTCACCAAACTCGGCTTCCAGCTCCCCGGCTTTCATGCCATCCGCTTCACTGAAATCGTCTTTTAGATAGATAGCATCTTTTTCAAGCATGATATCCCACATTTTTCTGTGGCCCATCATTACGGTGTGCAATACTGATATTTCGTCAAATTCAAAATGGTTCTGCTTTAGTACGGCCAAACGTTCGCCCGGGCTAATGCTCACAGTACCTTTATTGGGTTCGATCTCCCCACTTAATATTTTTAAAAAAGTAGATTTTCCTGCTCCATTAGCGCCAATTACGCCATAACAGTTGCCTTTTACAAAATTGATGTTTACTTCATCAAACAAAACGCGTTTGCCATAGGCTAACGTTACATTATTTACACTTATCATAAGACTCTTAAATGGGCGCAAAGGTAATAAAAGATGTTGGATGTACGATGTTAGATCTACGATGTATTGCAAGATTTTTCATCTGCACCTGCTGATTACTTATAACTTATGACTTATAACTTTATTACTTTTGCAGGATGTCAATAGTCAATAGCATACAGCAAAGTGTAACTGCAAGTTTATCAGCGGTTTTTAATCAATCTTTTACAGAAAAGGATTTTCAGGTAAATCAAACCAAACCGGAATTCGAGGGTGATTATACCGTCGTAATGTTCTCCTTAGTAAAATCATTGAAATTATCACCTGATGCTATCGGCAATCAATTAGGCGAACATCTTACCAAAACATATCCTCATTTTTTTACAAAATTCAATATTATAAAAGGCTTTTTGAACCTGACGATTGCCGATAGTTATTGGCTGGATTTTGTAGCAAAAAATCATGCGGATAGCAATTTTGGTAAAAAAGAAAAGAACGGCAAAAAAGTGATGGTAGAATATTCTTCTCCTAACACTAATAAGCCTTTGCATCTTGGCCACTTAAGAAATAATTTTTTGGGATGGAGTATTGCTGAGATCTTAAAAGCAAATGGCTACGATGTTGTTAAAACCTGTATTGTAAATGACCGTGGTATCCATATTTGTAAAAGTATGATCGCATGGCAATTATTCGCGAACGGCGCTACACCAAAATCAACCAACATGAAGGGAGATCATTTTGTTGGTCAATACTATGTAAAATTTAATGACGAATACAAAAAGGAAGTAGAACAATTAATTACAGCTGGAAAGACAAAAGATGAAGCGGAGAAAGAAGCGCCAATAATGAAAGCTACACAACAAATGTTATTGGATTGGGAAGAAGGAAAACCTGATGTGATGGCACTTTGGAAAGAAATGAATGGCTGGGTATATGAAGGCTTTGCCATTACTTATAAAAGAATAGGAAGTGATTTTGCTAAAACTTATTACGAGAGCAATACTTATTTATTAGGGAAAGATATTGTACAACAAGGTCTAGCAAAGAAAGTATTTTTCAAAAAGGAAGATGGAAGTATATGGATAGACCTTACTGCTGATGGACTCGATGAAAAGTTAGTTCAACGTAGAGATGGCACTTCTGTTTATATGACACAGGATATTGGCCTGGCAGAACTTAAATATGACGAATACAAAATAGACCAAAGCATTTATGTGATAGGCAACGAACAAAACTACCACATGAAAGTTTTGCAATTGATCTGTAAAAAATTGGGGATGCCTTTTGCGGATGGAATTTTCCATTTGAGTTATGGCATGGTAGAATTAACTACCGGTAAAATGAAAAGCAGGGAAGGGACTGTTGTTGATGCTGATGATCTGGTAGATGAAATGATCGCAACTTCTAAACACCACACAGAAGAATTGGGTAAAGTGAAGGATTTTACTGAGGCAGAATTAAAAGACCTGTATGATACGATCGGATTAGGAGCTATGAAATTTTATCTGCTAAGAGTAGATCCTAAAAAAACAATGGTTTTTAATCCCGAAGAGAGTATAGATTTTCATGGATTTACCGGACCATTTGTACAATACACTTATGCGAGGATAAAGAGCATTTTGCGGAAAACGACCACCGACCATCGACTACCGGTCACCGATAGCTTATTAAAATTGGAAAAGGATGTAATTATGGTATTGGAACAATTTCCTGCGGCTATTGAACAGGCTGCTTTTGAACATAACCCTTCAGCTATTGCTATTTATGTTTTTGACCTGGCTAAAACCTTCAATTCATTTTACACTATCCATTCTATTGCCAGCGCAGAAACAGAAGAAAAAAAACAATTGCGTTTATCCATTGCCGGTATGACAGCTAATGTAATTAAAAGTTCGATGGAACTACTGGGCATTCATGTTCCGGAAAGAATGTAATTAAGGTCTGAAATTCATTTCAAGATTGTACATGATAAAGCTCCAGATATCAGAAACTTCTTCAATTGCTTTAGTAGTAGGGATACCTACACCATGGCCGGCATTTGTTCCTATCCTTATCAATATTGGGTTTTTGCCGCCGTTACACTCCTGTAATCTCGCAGCAAATTTAAAACTATGTGCAGGTACTACCCTGTCATCATGATCATTTGTTGTAATTAAAGTTGCAGGGTAATCAACTCCTTTTTTGATATTTTGTAAAGGAGAGTACTTATACAGGTTTTCAAAATCTTCTTTTTTATCACTTCTGCCATACTCTACTGCCCACGCCCATCCTATCGTAAATAAATGATAGCGCAACATATCCAGTACACCTACCTGTGGTATGGCTACTTTAAATAATTCAGGATGCTGTGTGATACAGGCTCCTACTAACAATCCGCCATTACTGCGGCCCGATAGTGAAATTTTTTTCGGGTTAGTATATTTTTTATCTGTTAAGAATTTTACTGCAGCAAAAACATCATTAAAAACATTTTGTTTGTTTTGTAACATTCCTGCCTTGTGCCATTCCTCACCATATTCATTTCCACCGCGTAAATTTATTTGGACATAAATACCTCCTTGTTCTAAAAAGAAAGCATTTGAGATACTAAAATTGGGCGTTAAAGGAATATTAAATCCGCCATAACCATATATCAATGTTGGGTTATTGCCATTTAATACCATTCCTTTTTTATATGTTATAAACATTGGAACAGAAGTTCCATCTGCACTTTGAAAGAATGTTTGAAGCGTTAAATAATCATCCGGATTGATGCTTACTGAAGGTTTTCTAAATAACTCGCTCGTTCCTGAAATAATATCGTACCGATAAATAGTAGCAGGGCAATTAAAAGAAGTATATGTGTAAAACAATTCTGTTTCATCTCTATCACCATGAAACCCGCTTGCAGTTCCTATTCCCGGCAATTTAATTTCCTTTGCGTAATAACCCTGGTATGTACACTGGTATACTTTACTGGCTGCATCTTCGAGGTAATTTAAAAATAGTTTACCGCCCGCGGTACCAACACTTTCTAATAGTTTAGTTCTTGTGGGAATAATTACCTGCCAGTTTTCTTTACCGGGGTTTTTGGGATCAATAGAAACAAGTTGATAATTGGGCGCGCCGGCATTTGTTAATACAAGTAACCTCTCTCCATCATTATCTATAACCTGCGCTTCTGTATCAAATCCTTTTATTAATAAGCTGAGTGGAGTATTTGCTTTTAGATCTTTTACCCATATCTCATTACCGCTAGTTCCTTCTGACATATTGATAAACAGAAATTTTTCATCCTCGGTTACATCTGCATTGATCGTACGCAAAGGATGGTCTTTATCTTCATATATTAGTTCATCAGCGCTTTGTAGCGTACCTATTTTATGGAAATATAATTTATGGTTCTTATTTTGTTCGCTTAATTTATTCTGTTCGTTTTGCTCTGGATACCTGCTATAATAAAATCCTTCATCTCCTTTCCAGGATATACCGCTGAATTTTACCCATCGTAATTTATCAGATAATATCTTTTTTGTCTGTACATCCATTATATACCCTTCCTGCCAATCACTTCCACTTTGCGATAAAAGATAGGCGCAATATTTTTTAGATTTACTGAACTGTGGCAGGCTGGGAACTACAGTGCCATCTTTACTCATGGTATTAGGATCAATAAAAACTTCAGGCTTTCCTGCAAGTCCTGATTGACGATATAATACTGGTTGGTTTTGTAAACCTTCATTTTTATAATAATAGTAATAAGCACCTTTTTTAAATGGTGAACTGTACCTTTCATAGTTCCACATCGCTGTTAGCTTATTTTTTATACTATCCCTGAAAGAGATCGTTGCCAGGTAATGCTGCGTCACAACATTCTCTGCTGAAACCCATTGCTTCGTTTCTTCGCTATTATCATCTTCGAGCCAGCGATATGGATCGGCCACTTTAGTTCCGAAATAATCATCGACCTGATTTGATTTTTTTGTAACAGGATATTTTATTTGTGCTTGCACGTTAATCATAAAACAGAAAGAAGCTATTGATGTGATTAGAATTATTTGCCGGGAAGTTTTCATAAAAGTAGATTAAGGTTCGTTCTCTAAATTTACTTATTATTATTCAATATAAAATTTCGCAGGTTATTTTGAGCTTGCTTTTTTATTCTGTTCTGAAAAAAAGAATTCCAGCCGAATAGTATCCCCGGCAGACCCAATGCTTGTTTGCTCCATTTGTACAGGCTAAATCCATCGCTATGTTCAACGATTTTTCCATTAGAAAATTTCATGTAGGCTTTTCCGTTATTAATTACTTTTCTGCCTGTTTTTGAAAAAGTATAGGTTGCTATCCACTCACATGTGCTATATTCTTCATCCAGGTGAATAATGTTGGAATAAGTTAATGAGAAATCTTTTGCATTTTTACATAACATTTTCCACATGGCGCGGGCTTCGTTACCCTGGAGCAAACCGAAGACAGGATCAAAAAAAACGATATCATCAGCATAATTGCTGACCATGGATCCGTCATCCAGCTTTTGAAAAGCCGTATAAAAATTTCTGATCAACTGTTCATTATTCTCCATAAAATATTCTTTAAAAGAAAAATGGTTAACGAAAATGTTTACACATTTATCATTAACCATTTACAATTTACAATTATATTAGTATTAATCTACTTTAGTAACCTTTACCATATTTGTTGGCAAATGGAGGTCAACAGGTGTACTTCCTGTATTAACAACCACATCATCTTTTTGTAGAAACCCGCGTTCTTTCAGGATATTGATCTGATCGAAAACGATATCATCCAGGCTTATTTCTTCTGCATAATACATTGCTCTAACGCCCCAGCTTAAGCTTAACTGATTGATAAGGCTTCTTTCTTTACTAAAAATATACAATGGCGCTTTAGGGCGATAGCTGCTTAACATAAAGCCTGTGTAACCGCTTTCTGTCATACCGATCAAAGCATCCGCTTCAATATCTTTTGCCAATCTGCAAGCGCTATAACACAATGCATCGCTTAAAAAAGATGGAGAATGAGGTTGTGGTTTCAGGATATCATCTCTGTCGTAATTATATGCAGCGCTATTTTCAACTTCGTTGATGATCTTGCTCATCATTTCAACTACCAATGTAGGATAATTTCCCATTGCAGTTTCTCCGCTCAACATCACTGCGTCAGCGCCTTCCAAAACAGCGTTAGCAACATCCGTTACTTCACTTCTGTTTGGTTTAGTACGATCGATCATGCTTTCCATCATTTGTGTAGCCACGATAACGGGCTTGGCACGGTGCATACATTTACGTATCAATTCTTTTTGTACCAATGGAACTTGTTCAACGGGAATTTCAACTCCCAGATCTCCACGGGCAACCATTATACCGTCGCTTTCAACAATGATATCCCTGATGTTCGTTAATGCTTCAGGCATTTCAATTTTAGCGATCACTTTTATTTTGCTGTTCTTTTCTTTTAATCTCTTTTTAAGATCAATGATATCAATCGCTTTTCTAACGAATGAAAGTGCTATCCAGTCAAGGTCCTGTTCGATAATAAAAGCAAGATCCGCAATATCTTTTTCCGTTAAAGAAGGCATTGTTAATGCAGAGTCAGGAAGGTTAACACCTTTTTTAGGCAATAAGGTACCGCCCAATGTTACGCTCACTAAAATTTCTTTATCGTTCAGTATCTTTTTGATCGCTACTTCCATTTTGCCATCATCCAAAAAGATGCGTTCTCCCATCTTAACATCTTTTGCCAACATTGGGTAAGAAACATATACTTTATCTTTTGTACCAACTACTTTTTCTGTAGTAAATATAATTTCCGCACCGGGCACTAATTCGATCTTTCCACCTTCAATCTCTCCTACTCTTAATTTAGGACCTTGCAGATCACCTAAGATGGCAATATTGTAAGGTTCATTTTTGTTTATCAAGCGAATGAAATCAATGATCTCCTTTTTTGCAGCATATTCTCCGTGTGAAAAATTCAATCTGAAAACATTCACACCTGCTTTTACCAATTCTAATAATTTATCGTAAGTACTGCAAGCCGGTCCTACTGTTGCAACGATCTTTGTACGTTTTTGTGAATGTGCAATACCTGCTTGTTTATCCATGTGGCGGTGAAGGTATTTGCTGATGTTCTTGCTCATGCGCTCGTTTTGTTTTTTTTAGTTAGTAGTTTCTATCATAACGAAAAATACCGGAGACTCAGTTGTTACTTTGTATCCGGTATTTTTTTTAAGATGCTAGTATTTTTACGATCTTCATCCACTCCTCACTTACCTTGGTCTTCAATTTTGATGCTTTTTCAAACGGTGTATAATTGATACGATTGTCTTTGATCCCGATCATAACATTATGGTTTCCGTTTATCAGGCTTTCAACTGCGGTATAACCCATACGGCTTGCGATTACCCTGTCGAAACAACTAGGAGATCCTCCTCTTTGAATATGGCCGAGTACTGCAACTTTTGTATCCATATCAGGCATATGCTTTCTGATATATTTATTTACCCCTTCAGCTCCGCCCATTTCATCGCCTTCGGCAACGATAATAAGGTTCACCAGTTTTTTGCGTTTTTCTTTTTCCTGTAATGATTTGATCATTGCATCCATATCAGTTTTGCGTTCAGGGATCAGAATATTTTCTGCACCTGTTGCAATACCACTATGCAATGCGATAAAACCTGCGTCACGGCCCATTACTTCAATAATGAACATACGGTCATGTGCATCCATCGTATCACGTATCTTATCAATAGCTGCTACTGCAGTATTTACTGCTGTATCAAAACCAATAGTAAAATCAGTACCAACGATATCGCGGTCAATAGTTCCCGGAATACCTACACTTGGTATATCAAACTCTTCATGGAATTTTTTTGCTCCGCGAAAAGACCCGTCTCCACCTATTATAACCAACCCGTTAATGCCGCGTTTTATAAGATTATCGTAAGCTTTTTTCCTGCCCGGCGTTTCATAAAACTCTTTGCATCTTGCCGTTTTTAAAATAGTACCTCCACGTTGTATGATATTGGCAACACTTTTACTTTCCATTTTAAAAATATCATCATCCATCATGCCCTGATATCCTCTCATGATACCGTAAACCTCTAACCCATTATAAAGACCCGTACGTACAACTGCCCGGATGGCTGCGTTCATACCCGGAGAATCCCCTCCCGATGTCAACACCCCAATTTTAGTTACTTTGTTTGCCATAATAAAATTCAACGATTTAGTTAGGTTTCTTACTTTTTACCTAAAATATGGTTTATAGGTAAAAGAGCGCCAAAAATAGGCAATTAAATTCAATCTAAAAATGTCAAATATCAGATAATAATTACTTCTAATTTATTAAGAATTTTATTTCTTATTTCAAAAAATAATTAATCCTTTTTTTTGGGGAAGTAGGGTAAATTGTAGCTTAAAAAACGAGGTTATCAAGTACATTGTAGGTACGGCCATCTAAATTATGGCGCAATATTTCAAGTTTTTCTTTTTTTTGCAGGATGTTCAGATGACCTATATGATGCATATCTGTGCCAACAAGGTCTGCCAGATTTTCTCTTACTATAAATTTCGCCGCTTTTTCTACATGTTTTCCGTAATGGCCGGTCAGTGATAATAAATTTACCTGCAATAAAAACCCTGCTTCTTTTAGCAGAAAATAATTGTCGTATTCCTTGTGATAAAAGGAATAGCGCTCCGGGTGCGCCATTATAGGTTTATAGCCGCCGAGCATAATTTCATAGGCTATTTCCTTCAGGTTCTCTGTTTCAACAGCATAAGATTGTTCGGTTAGAATAATATTTTTATAGATAGTAAGTAGCGGTGAATTACTCTTTAATATGTTCATGAAATAATCATCCAACATATATTCTGCAGCTGCACTTAGTTCTATATCAATTTCGGCTTCTTTGCAGGCTATTTTTAATTTTTCCAGGGCTGTCGTAATTGTTGCGGGGGTATTTCTATACATATCGCCCATAATATGCGGGGTAGCTACAGCTTTTTTTATGCCTAGGTCATGCATACCTCGAACCAACTTAATAGATGTTTCAATATCAGGAGAGCCATCATCAATACCGGGCAAAATATGCGAGTGAATATCTGTCTGGATAGGCAAATATCCTGGTAAATCAGTGTCATTCTTTCGTTTAAAAAAACTAAACATTTAAGTAAATCCGCTTTGATAAAAAATATTTGTACGAATTATTATATAATTTTTTTAAAAAAGGTATAATAATATTGATTCAACTTACTAAGCGGTTTTAATAGCGAGACAAAAAAAGGAAAAGGTACTTTATTTCTTTTCATGCTAAGATAATCTCTTCTATTGGCCCTGAATCTGCTATAAAAACTAACATTGCTTGCGCCCCCTGTTCTCATTTTCACTGTAAGTTTCGGCAGGTAATACGCACTTATGCGGTATCGATACAGAAGCCTTGTCATAAACTCATAATCAGCCGCAGTAAAAAAATGGGATTCGTATTCTCCCAAATGTTCTACCACGTCCTTACGTACATAGAAAGTAGGATGAGCAGGCATCCATCCATAATTAAACCGATGTCTTTTATAGGAAAGTCCTTTCCAGTAACGAACGATCTTTTGTGTGTTAAACCGATCTACGTAAACAAGATCTGAATACACACAATCAACCTTGTGCTGTTTAAAGCTTTTAACAATGGAACTTATTACATCTTTGGAAGCTAACAGATCATCACTATTCAATAATCCAATAATATCACCGGTTGCCATTTTCATTCCTTTATTAATAGCTTCATACATTCCGCCATCTTTTTCTGATATCCACTTGGCTATTTTCTTTTCATGCTGTTTGATAATAGAAACCGTTTCATCCGTAGAACCTCCATCAACAACGATGTACTCAATATTATTAAAATCCTGAGTAAAAACAGAATTCATGCAGTCTTCTAAGAATTTTGCAGAATTATATGTGACGGTTATGATGGTTACTTTCATACGAATGAATTTAGATTTATATAAATCAAACTCTTATAATCATTTTTAGGAATAGAAAACTGAAAGTAATATGTCAACTATTGGACCAAGCCAATGTATACAATATTATGTACAATAAAGATAAGAAATGTAGCAAGAGAAATAACAAGAAATGATGCTAATTAAAATAGAAAATTACTACTCAATTTCTCTTTTTTTTATAGCTATGGCGGGGTTGCCTTTATAAATAGTATAGGGCTCTAGATTTGCAGACGCTATTGACGAAACAGACAATATAGAATGAGAAGCACATTTTACTCCCGGGCAAACTACTGATTTTGCACCGATCCACACACCATCTTCCAGTATTATTTCACCAAGCATCAAATCGAAAGTCTGTTTTTTATAATTATGATTACCGCATAACAATAATGCTCCTTGAGAAATGCAAACATTATCTCCTATTGTTACATCAGCTAAATTATCTATCCATACTTCTTCACCTATCCAACTTTGGTCGCCTACTTTTAGCTTCCATGGATATTTGATATTTACAGATGGTTTAATCACAACACCATTACCTATTGTTGCACCAAATAGCCTCAATAATAAAATTTTGCTCCCCGAACTAATATTGATCGGATTTTTGAAAAAGATCACATTTATCAAATACCATAATGCCTGCTTCATTTTAGAAGCATTTATATTGATGCCAGTTTGAAACGCCGCGTTATTTACTTTGTTTAACAGTGTCATGCAAATAGCTCATTATATTGTTCCCTCAACTGAGGATTAGTTACAAAATTATTCGCAAATAACCAGGTAGCATTTGCGTATTCGTCGAATTGTGTTTGATCCCATTCTGCCGCAGCTTCCATTGCTTTTATAAATGCAGCGGGGTCTTCTAACGGAATATCCCAACCTATTTTTTTCTCATTCAGCTGTAGCCATGGTGTTTGATCACTTATTAACACCGGCCGGCCAACTAACATTGCTTCAAAAATAGCATGGCCAAAATTTTCTCCGGTTGTAGGAAGAACAAACAAATGATGTTGCTGCAAAATTTCTGTTAATTGTTTATGCTGTTTAGTCCCCACATAATCAATCGTAATAGTAGCTGGTAATTGCGCGATTTTCTTTTTACATTCTTCCCAATAAGCAATATCCTCTATCGGGCCAATGATCGTCAATTTTACTTTGGCGTTCACCTTTTCTACAACAGCCAATAAAAACAGCAGATTTTTTATAGCTACTATCCTTGCTACAAAGACGCAATTAATTACTCCTTTCTCTTTATTGCAACTTACAAATTTTGGCTGATTGATATTAGGCAAATTATCTGCAATACGAATTGTACTACCGGGAAAATGCTGAAGGATCGATTGCTTTTCTCTATTATTGGTCGCATGAAATATAACCTGTTTATGTATCCCCAGCCATTTAAATAAAAGAAGGAAAGGTTTTTTTTTATATGATTTTACAGATAATGCACTATCATATAAAGAACCTCGAGGACAAACAATTACTTTGCTTTTAATTTTACCTGTATATTTTAGCCACAAAGGATAAAGAACAAAATAGGGAGAAAATACATTATTAAGATAAATATAATCAGGTTGTAACGTATTGATCTCTTTAGCGATTTGTTGTACTGTTAATGTTGCCTTCTTCGCATAATAAACATTTATTTTTGGGTCAATATGCGTGGTCCATTGATCAGAAATAAGAGTAGGATACGGCGCGCTTTCACCATGATCGGTATCAGTAGTAAGAACATACATTTCATACTCATCTTTTAATGCAAATGCTATATTAGCACAGGATTGAATTGGGCCGCCGGCTTTGAAGCCCGGAGTAAACCAATCGATCATTATCAATATTTTTTTTCTATCGCTCAAACTTGATTATACCTCATTAGATCTTTTTGTATTAACAGCAGCCTCTTTTTCAGACATGTCGAATAAATAGATCATTGTAAAGATCAATATATAGGCAGCAATATTAAATAACGTATGGTTATCAAGGTTTAATACGTTTGGCCAATTTTTATTTACAGCTACTAGTAATAAAGATATCCTTATTACATTTATAAAAAAGATCGACAACAATCCTATCATTATCCATTTTACTTTTTTCTGCCATTTTACTTTATTTGCAAATATAAAAGCTATCCAAAAGCTCATTATACCAAAACCAATGCAACTATAAACTAAATGAACACCATAACCATTTTGCATTCTTAATGTATATGCGCCATCTATAAAAGTGTTATACCCAAAAAGTGTAAGAATAAATTTAGAAGTAAACAAAAGAGCAGATCGTAACCATGAAACATAATTTAAATAATCGTGAATAAAAGGAGAATAATACCCTCCCGGTGATGCGAAACCAATCACGGCCAAAGTGCCATAATATAATATGCAAAAGGATATAACAAACTTTAATAAATATTCTATACTATTTTTGTTGAAAAACATATTTTATATAAGAGTAGAAAATTGGATTCAATAAATTAATTGCAATAATGTTGATCGTATTTTTCGCTTGTCTCTTTTTATACTTGCCTTAATGAAGTCTCTTCTAATAAAGTAGTTTGATCTACAAAAATATCTTTAAAAACATACACCATTACAGCAATTAAAAAAACAGACTTGACCAGATGTCCTAAAATCGTTTGTAATTCACAATCGGGGCGAATTGGATAATAAAAAATTAATGGTAAAAATAAAAGAAGCACAGGGTGTTTTACACTATGTTTTTCAAACGAATTTAACACTGCGCTATAAGTAAGCCCCAAAAGAAACATAAATAAACAACCTCCAACATATCCGTAATTTATATACGCATCACCAAGAGAGCTTAATGCCATAGAAGTTCCTTCCTTTATATGCATACCTGTGTATTTCATAAAAATAGCTCTATCGCCTGCATTTAATTTGTCTGGGGCGAGTATTCTCGGTAAAATAGCAGCTTCAAGAATTATCTTCATCTCACTTCCGTGCTCAAATGGTTGTCTATCCGGAACTGTATTAATGATATTGGTTATAATAAACCCTTGATTTATCCGCGTTACTGAAGGTGCCAGGCTTGAAAAACTAAAAATAGAATTATCTCCCCGATTTTTTATTTCATAATCCTCTGTTAGTGTTTCTAGTCCCGCATTTCCTGATTTTCTATAATCTCCTTTTAACTCTTGTATTATTATAGCAAGTAAAATAAAAATACAGCAGCCTATTAATTTAATATTAAACCCTATTTTATATTGAATAGCATAAACTGACCCAATGAATATTATCCAAATTAATAAGTCATGGAACATCCCACTACCTAAGGATGATATAATAATTGATCCCAAAACTATTGTTAGAGGCAATAATTTCATTTCCCTTACGGGAAGCAATCTCATTTCTTTACCGTTGATTATTAATAAAAAAAGACCAATGAATTTAAAACTACCTAGTAAATAAAACACAAAGGCTATTTCTGAAGGAAAAAAACCTGATATTACACTTGTAACTAGCCCCAAAATAATAAAAAAATAAGGAACGCGTGGATTTCTCTCTATAAATACATTTATCCCTTCTTCATCTAATATTTCTCCTTTGAAATTGCCAGCTGTAAGGTGTAAGCCAATAATAAAAGCAACTACAGCAGGTAATGCATATCTAAAATATTCTGCTTCAGGGATACGCATTCTATATGCTAACGCCTGATATTGATCTAATCCATTATAAACAAGTGTGGGGCCAATACAAAACTGCAGGCACATAAATGCTCCAAATAAATACCTTATAGGTATTATATTACCCAGCCCTGCAAACAGTAATGTAAATTGATAAAGAGATAAAATTATGGCGCAATAAGAAAATGCACTGATATTGTAGAATAGGATCCTTAGCAATATTGCTACCATAAAAAAAATGCCCCAATGTACTTGCTTTGGAAATAATGTTTTCATTTTTGGTATTTCTGTTAGTCAGTTGACTTGATCAATAATGCTTCTGCTATCGGTGCTAAAGCCTGCTCGCAATAATAGGTATTAGTACTAATAACATATCCTTCTTTGTTTATTGCCTCATCAAAATCAAATTTATCCAACTGGGTAAAATCAACCGATATTACTTTTGGATAAACTTTGTTTGTAACATACGATAGGGAACCTTTCATATTATTGGGAAGCCATACATCTAATCCGTTAGCAAGGTATTCAAATAACTTATTAGGCGCATTATATATATAGTTCTCTATATGTCCCTTGTATAGAATAATCCCTATATCATATTGTTTTAATAGTAGAGGTAATTCATCATAATTAACACCCTCTTTTATTACAATCTGTTCAGATTCGAGAGACTTCAAATATATTTTAGTATCGGTAGTAATATTATATGAATAAATGTGCCATTCTATTTTTCCATTTTGAGCCAATACCCATTCAGCAAATTCCTTTACATACATTGTATTAATGCTCAGCGCTCCGACATATACAGCTTTAACCGGCAAAGTATTTTTCTGTCTTGGTATTTTAAACCAGCTTGCGGGAGGATAATTTGGCAATATTTTAGGATTAAGAATTTTAGTAGGACTAATATCTTCGATGAATTTTTGCATTCTGTATTCATTCGTATGAGAAACCCATTTTGCCCGCTGATACAGATACTTCTCACAGAGATTAAAATATCTGGTAAGTCCTGTTCCATTTATATATTCTGTTGGAGATGTATATTCATGGTAATGTATAAATAGTTGCACTTTAGAATTGAAGAACCGTTTGTACAAATAAGCAGGGTAAGAAGATATAGTTTCATAATAAAAAATAGCAGCTGGTCTTTTAAGTATAAGATATATTAAGCTTCCTACATAATAAAAAAGATAACTGCTGTATCTTTTTATCTTTCCTAATTTTTGACCTGATATCCCTAAATGAATGATTTTTGTTTTTTCTGAATGAGAATCAAATTCTTTTAATACATCAACATTAGTATGTGTAGTAAAAACAAAAATTTTTTTACTATCGTTTTTCAGTTCTAATAAACGTATAAGATTCTGAATGGGAGGATATAATTCCAAAGGGGCGAAATGCAATATAACAATTCTATTCATAAAGCTTTTCTATTCGCAATAACACTTGTTTACTTCGGTCCTTATATGTATATCCTGAAAGTAAGGAGCGTTGCCTTGCTTGTTCACGAATGGTATTTGCTTCTCCCTGTGATAAGGATAATATTTTTTTTATCTGGTTAACACTTTCTTTTGTGTCCGTATACAAAAATATTTCTTTATCCGCCTCGAAATATAATTGATGATCAGGTGTCACTGGTGCTAATTGTATTCCACCAACGCCAGGCACTTCAAAGCTGCGCATGTTATGCGAATCAAGATTGTGAGGGCGCATCAAGTTTAGCTGTACCCGATATCTTCTTAATGCAAGCCAAAAATCTTCGCCATATACTGGCTTCGAAATATTAATATTGGAGTGATTGACGAACTTATGCCAATCGTTTCCATAAACGTCTAATTCAATCCCTTGTTCTGCTAAGCGAGTTAAAAACTCTCCTCTGTAAATATCAGGATTCCCTAAAAAACATGCCTTGAGTACTTCTTTTTGCGAAGAGCACTTTTTAAATAATTCATCGCTAATGTCAAAGCCGAATGGAAGTATTTCAGTCGGTATATTGTAGGAGGCTTCCATTTCCTTTTTTACATCTAAATTATAGGTAAGATGTAAATCATACAATGCTATGGAGTTTTTAAGATGTATATTTCCACTTCCTTTTCCCGAAAAAACGAAAGGATTATCGGGATTATAATTGATCAATTTAATTCCCTTGTCTTTCGCCCATTGCAATGATTGAGAAAAAATTTCCATTCCTTTAAAAACTAATATAGCATCTGGCTTAAATTTTTCTACTTGTTCTTTAAATTCTTTATTGATCGTATTATAAATGCCGGATAAGCCTGCTTTAAAAAGCAGTTTATTGAAAATATTTTTTTGATAATATTTATAAAAAGCCGTCTGTGCAGAATAACGAGAAACTTTAACTCCTTCCTCTTTAAGATATTTTACATAATAATTTTCGATCGCCCATACCTCAGCAGAACCAACAACAAGTATTTTTAAATTATTTTTATCAGGCATTATTTTTTTGAGAAATATTTATTGGTTGAATAATATTCTTATACGTGCTAGCTACTGCTACTATTAAACCATCTTCCGAATAGGTTTGATCTAGGTCAGCAGTACTTAAAATTATAAAATTATGTTGTCGTAGAAATTCCACACATTGATAATGCACTTCATTCGAATGAGTGGAAATAAATACATATCCAATCTTATTATTATTAATACTTTCAATAGCTCCTTGTAGCATATTAAACTCATACCCCTGAATATCACTATGCAAAATATCTAAAAAAGATATTTTGTACTTTTTAATTATGTCATCAACGCTAAGTGTTACAACTCCATTATTAATTGAACTTTTGCTATCAACAAATGCTTTGATGAATTCACCTTTCATGTTATTTAACCTGAAATTACGCTTGCCTTGTCCCAAATTAAATTCATCAGGTTCAACCATATAATTTTTGGCGCCCACCACTTTTTTATTGAACCACATAGAGTAAAAACTCCAAAATGCACCCATCTCCAACATTGTAGCTCCTGCAGGCATAACGTTTAGAACTTCATTAAAAACCCTCTCTTCCTGAGGTTCATGCACGCCTTTGTTTTCTGAAAGGACTACTGAATATTCAGGGCCATAATAACTCCCTAAATTAATTCTAAGACCATTATGCATTATTTGTTTGCCCTTACTTATTTGTCCTGCATTTTCAACTCTAGGAATAAACATATTATCTGGTGAAGATAATATGTCATTTAATCTTAATTTCCATACAATAGACAAGGAGTATTTTTTAAAATAGTTATCAAACAACCCTGAGGGAGCTATAATATAGGCTACTAATTTTCTCAAAAAAAGATTCTTTCTTATTAATGATCTTAACATTGTATAGTTGGTTTAGAAAAGTATTTATACAGTAACTCGTAACTTTTTAATAAAATCCATATTTGCGCAAAGTAATTAACTTTAGTAATGCCATAGTAAAAGATCATTGAATTTTAGACTAAAGGTCTTTTTGTAGGTGTTTCTCAACTTCAGGTCTTTTAAAATATGAAGCTTCAAGAAAATGATACGATACAATAGCGACCCCTATCGTCGCCACAAAAGTTAATAAGAAAGCAAGTTCCATATCTATTACAGATTTCCCTATCATCTCTCCTATATAATAACTTATCCATACTGCAATTGGCCAATGCCATAAATACATACTATATGATATCCTACCAATAAAAAGAAAGGGACTGGATGATATGATCCGTTCAAATATACTTGTGGTAGTAACCAAGTTTAGGATCATAATAGCAAAACCTAATGTAAGAACAGGCTCGCCAAATGCGCGAACAATAAAATCCATCTTTCCAAATCTGGAAAAAAAATCTGCTGTCATAAATGCTCTCCCTAAAAATGCTATGCAAAAACTAATAATAAAACCAATACTGCCTGAAAGAAGTCCCGGAAGTTTATTTTGTTGTATATAAAATCTTGCAGCTAACATACCAAAACCAAATTCAATGAACCTATACCATATTTCATAGCCAGGAACGGTAATGCCTGAACTAAGATTGTAACCGTGAAAAAGCCAAAATCTTAAAATTAATGAAATTGACATCAGTATAATTATCCTTGTAAAAATCCATTTTCCCAATTTATCAGCGATAAAAATCAATGGAAGAATAAGATAAAAATGCCATTCTGTTGACAATGACCAAAAAGGGGGTGATAATATGTTCTGTCCATTGAAGATATTGATAAAAAACAAATGATATACCAAACTCTTAAAAGGAAATACACCGTTTTTTACAAAGTAAAAAAATGCCGCAGAAATTACAGCAACATAAAAAGCAGGAGCTATTCGTTTCCATCGCTTAATAATAAATTGCTTATAGCTTTCTGTACTAAAAATTACATTCTTGTGTGTGTGCATTAAATACATACAAAAACCACTGATCACAAAAAAAAGATCTACACCAATTCCTCCGAAAGCAAGAAATCTGTTAACGTCTATATTTGCCACTTTCATTGGCAGATTGCCAAAAAACATCCACACATGAGCCCACATTACACCTACTATAGCTAAGGTTCTAAGACCGTCTATTGGTTTTATCCTGTTCATTGCTTTTTCATTTACACTTTGGGATATCTGAGATATTATTAATTAAAATAGGGTTATTATTATCCCAGCCGCCTTCATAAAAACTATTATTAACTTCATCAGGCCGAATTGGTTGATGGATATGATCAGGATGTAAAATAAGCGGTGCATTTGCTAAAAAACCAGCCCAATAACTGAATGTACTTCCGGCAGAGCATACTATAATTTTACTTTTACTTAAAAGCAACATGTCTACAATATCTGTGTTGCCTTCTACAATATTTACATTATCCAATAAAAAAAGTTCTTCAAATTCATGTTTGTATCCATCTGTAAAAACAGACACAGGTAAAGAAGTACCGTGTATCTTCCTGATATTTTTAATAATATTAATAAAGTATTTTTCGGGAGTTCTCACAGTGCCGGTATTACTAAAATCTTCTCCTTCATTTAATTTTCGAAAATCCCCCATCCGAATATGTATACCAATATATGGAGATTTTTGTTTGTCAACATCCTTTCTTATATCCTCCCTGATCTGCTTCCAAAATAAATCTATTACAAGATCCCGATGATCTTTTAACTGAGTATAATAATCTTCCCAATGCGGAATAGCCTTATATTCAAATAATTTATGGTCAGCCTCTTTTAATTTTATATGTTCCAAAAATGGCTCTCTTTCTATTTTAAAATGTTTATTTCTAGATAACTGCCATTTATCTATCCATTCTCCTAATATATTTTTCTGGAAAATAAAATAGTTACTGTATTTGCGTTTTGTTTTTTCTTTGCGTAAGTACGGGCCGATTTTAAATTGATGATACCCTATAACTACTAATGGCAGATTATTAAGATGAGCAAATACCAATGATTTCATCAAAGGAAAGAATTGGTTACCCAATCCGGCTTTCGGTAGTTTACAAACAACAATACTCATAATTTAATTAGAGGCCGCCACTATATTATTTACAATTACAGGTATTGAAAATTTTTGAATAATCTCATATGAACGATTGCCTGCTGCGATACGAAGTACATCATCAGTAAGTAATTTGCGAAGATGCTCCGCTAATTGATCTATATCTCCTTCTTTGTATGTAAACCCGTTCATTCCTTGTTCCACAAGATCATAACTAGAACCGCAGGTTTCTGAAACAATCACAGGTTTTCTAAAGTTCATTGCTTCATTTACTGATAAGCCCCAGGTTTCTCCCATTCCGGAACACATTACAAATACATCTGCTACTGCATAATATTTTGAAATGTCTGATTGATTTATAAAGCCAGTCAGGTATACATTAGCAATTTTTTTTTCCTTTATGTATTGTTCCATTTCGGGCCTTAACTGCCCTTCGCCAACCATTACCAAGGCACAATTACTATCATTTAATTCATTAAAAGCTTTTATTAAGTCAAGTGGCCTTTTTTTGGGTATATACTTTCCTGAAAAAAGGATAATTCTCTTTTCTGCTGGCAAACCTAAATTCAACTTAACTGTTTGTAAATCTTTTTGTAAGGCTGTATGCTGTTTAGAAAAAGAATCGTTATCAACAGCATACGGGGTATATAATAATTTTGAATCAGCTACACCATAAAATTCAAAGAATTTTTTATTTTCTGTTCCTATATAAAGACACTTATCAATAAACAAATTAAAAAGTACGTGTTTAAGAAATATTTTTTTAAGCTGAATTACCCGCTTACTTTTTCTTAATTCCTGATTCAACGGATTTTCAGCACGCAACCAAACCCTTTTTCCAAACAAACGCCCAAATACAATACATAGTAAGGTGGAGCTATACGTCCACCCATTAACAATAATTATTGATATCCTTTTATCAAACAACAATTTGATGATCCCAGGATTGAAGACATCCAAAAACTTATTGTTAAGCGAGGTACGCGAAGAATAGTTTTTAATAAATGTTGAATTATAGCCTTCCAATAAAGGTATATCCCATTTAATATTTTGTCCAAACCCTATATCCTTTTTACCTGAGATGCTTACATCGGAAAAATAATATACTTGTAGATCAGTTTTTTTTGCAAGCTCCTTTAATAATGGAGAAAAATACTGTATTGGATGGCTTAAAAAATAGGTTATTTTTTTCATTCAGTGAATTGCTATTCGTTTTCAGCTTTTAATCATAATCTTCCTATTGTAGGCTTATTTCGATCTTTTCAATCTGCCTACTATACAAATAACCTTTAGTAAAAGAAATTCTTGTTTGCTGTTTAGCTAAAGAATTGTGTTCCCTGATATCTTGAATGACATTCTTAAACAGAACAGGCAGCCCATTATTATTTTCCCGGCTTTGAGACATTATAATTAAATCAGGATGGTTTTGATAAGTAGTTACGTTATTAGAGATTATCACTTTCCCTGAGGCCATATACTCTAATATTTTATGATAATTCGTTCCTTTACTTTGATCTTTTTTTATATCATAACAGATAAGAAAACAATCCACCTCCTTGAGTTTTTCACTAAGTATCAACGGATTGATCGGTCCATGTATTACTGTATTTGGTAAATTGCACAATTTATCTACAAACTCAGCGGCTTCTTTATCAGCATAAGAACTCAGGTTTGAATTCTTGTAATGTATCGAGCCCCAACATTCAAAAATAATATTTGGGTTAGTTTTTACTATTTCTAATAGCGTTTTCCTATCTATATCGGGCCTCAAAAAATTTCCTGAAAGCCCTACTCTTATTGGACTATTTATATTTTCCTGAAATATTTCGTTAATATACGTTTCAGCAACCCCATGATTAATAAATAATTTTGGGACATCATATTGATAATATTTTTCCAAAATTTCATTGGTAACAGATATAATAATACCTGCTGTTTCAGCAGCAGCAATACCCGACTTAGTTAGTGGCTCATCTACAGGCATAAATATTTTTAATGCCTTTTTTGGAAAAAATTTAAGTGGTATGGTATTAGAAATATCGAACGACCATACGATATCGATATGGCTATTTATTTTATTTATTATTCTATTAATGTGTATAGACACAAGCTTATCGAAAATAAACCTTGCTTTAAAGCGAAGAATATAAGAAAAGAAAAATCTGTGTTTAACTATGTATAGATTAGGGTATTTTGTTTCTTCAATTTTTACCTGCCCGTAGTTTAGCTCTTTATTTTGATCAGGACTATTTATAAAGAAAACTTTATTTCCCTTTTTCGAAAGCTCAAGAGCATAATGATGTTTCGAAACAAACATATCTCCCCAATTTTGTTGAGATATAATAATAATCGTTTTATTAATCAATTTCACTTACAGATCAGTTGTATAAAAATCATGAACTGTTTCAGTAACAAACCGAATGCTCTCATCACTCAATTCCGGATACATAGGTAACGACAGTATTTTCGATTGTAGCCTACTTGTTACGAAAAAATCTTTAGGCGTTTTCTTTAAATAAGCATACGCTGGTAAATTTGGCAATGCTGTTGGATAATGAATGGCAGTATCAATATTATTTAAAGTTAATTTTTCCTGTAATTTATCACGTTGATCAATACAAATTACATAGAGATGAAATACGTGTTTATAACCTTGTTTCTTTACGGGGGTTTTTACGGCTGCTGTATTCTCAAAATAAGAATCATATCTAGCCGCATTGGCAATTCTGGCTTCCGTCCATTTTTCGAGATAAGGCAATTTTGCAGATAAGATAGCCGCTTGTAACCCATCGAGCCTGCTATTTCTCCCTTCCATAATATGATTGTGTTTGCCTTGTTGTCCATGATTTGCGATCATTCTTGCTTTTGCAGCAATAGCTGTATTGTTTGTTGCCATACATCCTGCATCTCCATAGGCGCCTAAATTTTTACCAGGATAAAAACTAAAACTACTTGCATCGCCGAATGTTCCTACTTTTTGTCCGTTAATGGTAGCTCCGTGAGCTTGTGCACAATCTTCAATTACAATTAGTTTGTGCTTTTCGGCTATTTTCATAATCGCAACCATATCAGCAGGATGGCCATATAAATGGACAGGTATAATTGCTTTAGTTTTTGATGTGATCGCTTTCTCTATTAGTGATGCATCAATAGTAAAATAATCTTCCTCAACATCTACAAACACAGGTGTAGCACCGGTAGTCGTTACAGCTTCGGAAGTAGATATCCATGATGCCGCAGGAACTATTACTTCATCCCCTTTTCCAATACCAAAAGATTGCAGTAGAATTTCCAGAGAATCTGTTCCATTGGCACAGCCAATTACAGCAGACACTCCGAGATAAGTAGCAAAAGATTTTTCGAAATCACTCACAGTACTACCTCCAATATAAGAAGAGTTCTTGATCACTTTTTCTATAGCCTGATCAATATCTTTTTGTATAGAAAGATATTGTGCATATAGGTCGACAAAAGGAATTTTCATGTATAATTTTTCTTTTATTTAGCAGCTAACCGCTTAGCGGGATTGCCTATATAAGTACCAGATATTACTATATTCTTTGTAACAACCGCACCTGCGCCTATTACTACATTATTACAAATTGAGACGGGTAAAATTGTTGCATTAGATCCTATAGAAACATTGTTACCGATAATTGTAGACTTCCATTTTGATTTATCTCCCATTGCAGGTCTTCCTTCGGAAAAAAGATCATTAATAAACATTACGCCGTGTCCTACAAAACAGTTGTTGCCAATTGTTACTAATTCACAGATAAAAGTATGGGATTGTATTTTACACTGATTGCCAATTACTACATCTTTTTGTATTTCCACAAACGGACCTATAAAACTACTGTCTCCTATTATGCATCCATATAAATTTACGGGCTGAACAACCTTTACATCTATACCAAATACGACATCGTCCTTAATGCTATTATTAAATAATATTGGTTTATTCATTGATGCTGGCTTTTTTTGCGGCCGTATAAATTCTATCAATTATTTCTACAGTTTTTAATCCTTCAAAACCATTTGTGGCGATAACACCTTTATTCGTTAATACATCTACCACATTTTGATATACCTTATCATGATTACTCATGGATCCTAAATACTTCCCATAGTTATTAGGTGGATTACCTGGTGGTAAATCTTTGATCTCGTAATTTTCTATACTTTGGTATTCAAGTTCATTAAGGTATTGTCCCCCAATTTTTATAGTTCCTTTTTCTCCAAAGATCGTTAAAGAGCCTTCCATATTTTTATCAAAACTATTTACTGAGTAATTGATGCTTCCAATAGCTCCATTATGAAATTTTAAATTAACTACTCCTGTATCTTCAAACTCAATAATACCTTTATGGTGATAATTACCCGTAAAGGCTGTTACTTCTTTTACATCTCCTACTATCCAATATAACAAATCAATAAAATGGCTAAACTGGGTAAATAGTGTTCCACCATCTAAATCTTTCGTCCCTTTCCATGAATTTTCATAATACTCATTGTTCCTGTTCCAATAACAATTTAGCTGGGCACTATAAATTTTACCGAGCCTGCCCTCATCTATTATTTTTTTTACAGCTGCAACGGGAGGATTAAACCGATTTTGTTTTACAATGAATAATCGTTTATTTGCTTTTTCTGCAGCGTTGATCATTTCGCCACAATCACTTACACTTAACGCCATTGGTTTTTCGCATAGCACATGAAAGCTGGATTTCAATGCCATAATGGAATGCTTTGCATGTAATCCATTAGGAGTACAAATAGTAATTACGTCTATATCAGGATTATCTTTTAGCAATTCTGATATTTTCGTATATGGTTTAGCTCCATATTTGGTTGCTAACTCGTTTGCTTTCTCTTGCACTATATCACAAACAGCAACAAGCTTACCTGATTTTTGAATATGTTCTGCGTGGCGTTGTGCGATACGCCCGCAACCAATTATCCCGAATTTTATACTTGTAGAATTCAATTTCCTTAAATTAATTATTTAAAAATATTTTTTCATTATTGCAATGAATTAGTGATATTTTAATAAGGTAGGAGCTTCAGCCTAAACTGATTGTTGTCCTGCAAAAATATCATTTAAGATTGATTGCTGTTTTGTCAACAAATCCTGTTGCTTCCACCAATTTACAATATCAATAGATGTGCTGATCCATGGATCTTCCTTAGTTATAATTTCTAATACCTCATTATATAATTTCAAATTTTTTTCACTGATATTATTGTTATGCCATAAAAGTGTAAAAACGCCACCTATAGCTTTTACCTTTTTCAATAAATCTTTAATGATCATTTTTATTTGCTCATCATTAAGTCGCATATAAAAGAAAAAAGTTGCATCCATTACAATTAATGGCAACTCTACTATTTCTAAAAAAGCTTGCTGTTTAAAATCATAAGGATGAAATGGATAACACATCCCATTTTTAAATCCTACACAATCTGGATACCCAAAAGTTGTATCATATTGGAATTTTAGTTTTGTTAATATTTTCCAGGTGCTGTTTATATCAAATCTTAGATAATGATTTCTATATCCTACACAGTTACTCCCAGTAACCGATTCAAATAACTCTTTTTCCTGATTTAATTTTTCAATATTATTATACGCCTGATGTCCGCCATGTAAGCCTATTTCATTTTTTCTTTCTTTAAGTAGGTTGACAGTATCCCTTATAGTATTTACGTTATAATTATAATCCTGTTCACCTTCTTGCAAGGAAAGAAAATAATAAGTTGAATTTATATCCCAGCTTTTATTTATATTATCCAACTTTTTAAGAGAGAATGCGGGATATGGCTTTTCTTTAAAGAGAGAGCCATAAACATAATTAAAGTTATCCGCAGATTTATATGTTGATTTGCCAAATAATGATAATACGCGATCCTTCACAGGTCTTCTCAGGTAGAGTAAATCAATATCGTGTGATAGGCAAAAGGCAAATGATTTATTATTCGGATAAAAAGGTTTAAATCCTTTGGCAAAAATCATATTAGATATTACTGGTGAAAATATATTAGAAGTTTCAGATCCTCCAAACATTCTTGATCTACCATATTGATCTACAAGCTTGTCACCATAATCATCAAATGCACCATATAATTTTATCTGCTTATTCATTTATTTTTTTTAGCACAAGTGTGTATCCGTTTTTCTCAAGCCTTTTTATACCTATTCTTCCTAACACCCTTCTAAAAGTAATAAATAGATAATCGATAACGGGAACATTTGAACTCCAGCCTTCATCAAGTGGCAATTCAGTATATCTATATACAAGTTCTACCATTTCAAAATCTCCCGGAACTTTTCCGTACCGAGTACTTTTATCCTGCTTTACAAAATATTTATAAAATACAAAAGGATTATATGGCCTCGTATGACTCAGATCATTATAAAACGTTGACCAAAGCATTGGAGTACTTATAACAATATGTCCATCCGTTTTTATAATACGGCTTATTTCCACTAAAAAAGAATACAAATCATTGGGTTCAAGACAATCAGTAAGGTGACTCATATGGATCATCTCAACTGAATTATCAGCGAATGGTAATTTGTCTGGAACTAAATAAAACAATGAATTAGCGGTTAGTTGTTTATTCTTTTCGACTGTTGTTTCATTTCCATCTAATAAATAAAGGTTATTTATATTATACCCTTTGTCTTTTAAAAAAGAATAAAATTCTGCTTCTCCACTTCCTATATCTAATATTGTTTTTTCATTACCATTAATATAATTAGCAGCAATTTGAAAAAAGGGCTTTCGGTCCTGTGTAAGATACTTTTTTTTGAATTGAGAATAAGAAAAAAAAGATTTTAATTGCATCAGTATTTTATTTATAATTTTTATTAAACATGTAAATATTTTTTTCGATAATTTTCAAATTTATCTGCTTTTATGTACCCATTATATTCTATTTTATTTTTAAATGGGATACACTTGTTTTTGTCAAGATCTTTAATGTGATGTGCCGGCACTCCCCCTATTATACAATATCCATTGGCAAAAGATTTTGTGACAACAGCGCCTGCTCCAACAATCGTCCAGTCTCCTAATTCCACACCTGGCATTATTTTAGCACCTCCGCCTATCCAGCAATATTTGCCAATTTTTACCGGAGCTTCAATATGTTTTCTTGAATCATAAACATCATGATTTGCTGTTACTATTATAACATTAGGGGCTATCTGAGTATGATCGCCTATTTCTAAACCGCCTCTTCCCAGAATATAACATCCATTAGAGTAACCGGGATAGGCGTCGATGCCTACAACTATTTTTTCTACATCATATACTTTACTCGTCCAATGCACAGGCCAGTAAGCTTTTTTATTTCCTCCCCAATTCAGTACTTTTTGTTTAAACCAAAACTCAAAATTTATTGGATATTGGTAATCGCTTGTTTGATATATAAATTTGAAAAAAGGTATAAGCCTTGTAATTACCACTATAGGTAATTGCAAGGGACGCTTTAAAAAATATTTAATTTTATTAAACATTTTTATATTCTCTTAAACATTTTAAATTATCTATAATAATATTCTTGTTGATTTTTAAGATCCCTTTAAAAACTTCTTTAGCAAATTTTCTTTTAGTAGTCCTAAGAATCTCTTTTGCAACATTCTTATCAATCGGACAATTGTCATTAACCAGATAAGCGATCCTTATTTTCTCATAGACTGGTATAAATTGCCTATAGTGCTTAATTTCTTGTTCTCCGTGTTTCCGATACCACACTATCCCATCTGGCATTAGTACAACATTATATTTTTGTGCCAGCCTGTGCCACATTTCAAAATCTCCTGCCATCCTTATATCTGCAAAGCCTCCTATCTCTTCAAACGTTATTCTTTTGATAATTGCCGATAAAGGGGCCTTATGAAAAATACCTGATTCAAAATAGTTATACATATATGCTTCCTTTGGAGTAAGCACAAAAGGATAGGGTTTTTCAACTTGTGGAAAAGAACATAATCCCCAACCTGATGTAGGAAACTGCTCCATCATTTTTACTAACAATTCTAATCCCCACGGATATATAAGATCATCTGCATCAATATATTTAAGGTATTTACCTTTTGCATAAGATGCAGCCTTATTACGGTTTGGATAATCGCCTAAATTTTTATCATTTATAAAAATTTTTATCCTGCTATCCTTTATTTCATATTGTTTAGCAATTTCAACTGTTTTATCTTTTGAACGATCATCAACAATAATTAATTCCCAATTGGTATAAGTAGACACAAGTACACTTTCAATTGCAGCAGCTATATATTTTTCTCTGTTATAAGCCGTCATTAATACGCTTACCAAAGGCTCTTTTTCCAAATGTGTTTCCAAAATCATACCGCTAAATATTATTGTCCCCTTTTATTCTTTTAGATGATAAAATCATTTTTTTTCGGCAGTATGAGATTCATCCCTATCCTAAAATAAGATAATCTGAAAGTTTTTTGCCTACTATATTCCAGTCATATTCTTTTTTTACAAAGCTAAAAGCTTCATTTGCTATATAGTATGCCTTCTTTTTATCTGTCAATAATTCTAAAATCTCATCCGCAAAAGAATCAACATCATTTGCAATTACAATATTTCTCTGATCTGTGTATTCAATTCCTTCTGCTCCTATTTTTGTAGATACTACTGGTACATTTAATCCCATAGCTTCTAATAATTTTAGCCTTGTTCCACTTCCTGACAACAATGGCACAATAGCAACAGCTGCTTTTTGATAGTAAATATTTACTTTTTCAACGGCTCCATAATAAATGATTGAAGTATGTTTTAATAATTTACGCAATTCTTCTCCAGGATTGCCTTTACCAACAACCATTAATCGGGTAGATGCCTTTTTGGCAAGTATTAACGGAAATATTTTTTCACAAAACCATATTAATCCTTCCTGGTTAGGGTGGTAGTCTAAGGATCCGCAAAATAAAATCTCATCAGAATTGTTTCTGATTAAGTTATTTGTTTCGATTGTTACCCCGTTGGGAATAATTTTCGCAATCAATTTACCATTATTCATCCCTGTTAATTGCTGCAGATCAAGCTCACTACAAACCAAAACTTTATTTACCATTTTGGAAAGATTGCATTCAACCTTTTTTAATAATTCATAATTCTTTGGGGTGATCAGCCCCTTCAATAGTGAAGCCTTGGCTAATCGGGTATTTACATTATGAGCATCGTAAATAATGGAAATATTTGGCTGATATCTACGCATTACCTTTGCTGTATTTAAAAGACTTACCTCTTCTAATATTGCATAATCAAAAGATGTTTTTTTCAACAGTTCAATTAATATTGGATAGACCAATAAAAAATCCCCTCCGGCCGGGCCCTTTACTGAGCGATTCCAATATCTATATCTTAAAGCCTTAGCAATTTTTGAAGGTAGGTAAGAAAATATATCTATTACATTTTCTCCATCTTTTGTACTGATAATATTACAATTCTCAATTGCAGGATATAATTCAATAGCTTTTGAAAATGATTTGCTGTCCTGATGTATAATGGCTGTAACTTCAAAATACTTTGATAGTTGATTCAATATATTTATACAGCGTAACATCCCTCCATTCATAGGAGGATATATCTCATAAAAAGGAATGATGATCAATACTTTTTTCATTGTTGTATGCATGTAAGCAGCAAAAATTTATTATTTCATTAAGTGCGATTGCTTGATATTGCATGCAGTTATTAAAATAACTAGCTAAAAAAATTCCCCACATTTATTTTATTAAACAAAATATTTTTTGAATTTAAGAATTGGTTTTTCGATTAGAAACCATGATAGGCTTGCTATAATAATTAATACAAGGAATTCTATACCCATTAGAAGAAATGGATTATGAAGCCAATTCATTGGAAAAACAGGAATTACTGTTGGATAAGTAATTTCTTGACCTCTTATACATCTTATCAACCAGGGGATAAAAAAGTGATATATGTATATTCCGTAACTAATTTTTCCAAGATATAATAAAATGGGGTGATCTAATATTTTACCACCTAACCCTTTAAATCCTTTGGTTGCCTTTATTATTATAAGTGCAGACACAATAGAAATGCAAAAACCTAATAGAAAAATAATCCCGTTTATAAAAACAATTGCAGATGTAATTACCATTGCAATAAAATACAACCAGAAATTTTTATTAGAAAAAATAAAATCATTTTGTTTTTCCTTTAAAGTCAGTAATGCAAGGCTTGCACCTACACCAAATGCGTCGAGGCAGCTAATTGTCAATGCGCTTGTACAAGTGTTTTCAGGTATATAAATAAAAAAACAGAATTTACACAATACGCTTGCTAGAACTATTCCTGGGAAAAGGAATTTAAGATATTTCTCTCTTATAAAGAAGATCAAAAAAGGCCAAACTAAATAAAATTGTTCCTCAGCTCCTAATGACCAAAGGTGAGATAACATACCCATCCAATGTTGCTCTTTAAACACTAAAAAATTAGGGAGATAAGTTAAATACCAAATTATATGTCCGTCATAAATATTTTTATTTAGCAAATAGACTGAAATGACCACAAAATAATATAAAGGGAAAATACGAATTGTCCTCCGAATATAAAATACTTTAAATGCCCTTCCCCTTGTGAGATACCCTGCATCAATCGATTCTTTAGCGTATAATAAATTAGTAGATATTAGATATCCACTTAATACAAAAAAAAATGTTACCCCTATAAAGCCATTAGGAATAATACGATTAATGATATTTCCTGGCAGCCAATGTGAAATAATAACTAAACAAACAGCTATAAATCGAAAACTGTCTAACTGTGGTATAAAAGAAAGTTTTTTTTGATCCATTAAAATATATTTCCCTTTTTTATAAATAGACTCGAGCCTATCAAAGCCGAATTGTATTTATTGTTTTTTTATACAAAAAAAGCCTTAAAGATATTATGTAATTATAAAGAATACTCCATATGAGAGGAATTAGCTTTAATGGATGATATCTTAAGGTATGTTTTAAAGAACCCACTTTAGAAAACGCTATTACTCTTCTATAAAAAGCCATAGCCATATGTATGTCACTTGAAAAAATATAATTATTTTTTAACCTTTCCTGCCAAACAGCCAATACTTTGTCACCCGCATCTTTATTCGCGAAGGCTGTTGCCTGATTGGGATGCTTTCTATAAAAATATAATGGCTCATTGATATAAAGTATTTTCCATGACAATGCAATTTCAGAAAAAAGTAAAACCCCTTCTCCTATATTTCCAGGTCCTCCCATTTCAGGATTCCAACCGAAGCTTTCTTCATATGCTGTTCTTCTTAATAATGTCATCGGTTCTATCATCCTACTTGCCCAACAAAACACACTAAGAAATGGTGTAATCAATACATCTTCATCCAATTGCTTTATCCAGAAGTTGGTAGGCACAATCCTTTTCCCATAAGTAGGAAGTCCCAGATCATTATCATTAATATCGATCAACCTGTGATTACAATAAACAGCTCCCACAGCTGTATCTGATTTTATTTTTTCATACAATTTTAAGAGCATTTCAGGATGCATCATATCATCGGCGTCATAAAATATCAAGTATTGACTCTCCGTAGAAATGAATTTTAAACCATGCAACCGGGCACTCGCCAACCCGCCATTTTCTTTTGACCTTATACTAATACGTGAATCTATCTTTTGGAAAGACGCAGCAATATCTAGACTATTATCGGTACTTCCGTCATTTACAAATATCAATTCCCAATCAAGAAATTGCTGCTCAGTAACTGACTTTATCGAGCGCTCTAAAAATTCTCCTCCATTGTAACACGATAATATAATACTTACTAATGGTG
>JABDBG010000019.1 GCA_013288745.1 Bacteroidota bacterium | reverse complement strand
GCAGGTTTCTCGATGGCAGGATAACTGTTTTAGGAACAGCTATTTTTATCTTTGTAGCCAGGCCATTGTTAAAGAAATTTTCATCTGCACTTAGCCAAAACGGATTATTAATAACAGCTGTTCCGTGTAAAGCTGCATTTTTTAAATAAGACCTGTAAAAGGGAACTTTTTGTGATATCCGGTCTACAATAACAGCATAACCGCTGCCCTCTCCATGCTCTACTTTTTCGATGTAAACAGATTCCGCTTTGATACCCTTGATCTTTTTACTGTTTATTTTTTCAATAAAAGCATCCGCAAAACCCCTTTCCTTACCGAATAAAATTCCAATTTTCTTCATTACTAATGATTGTTAATAGTGTTTATTTAGCTGGATTTTTTAAAGGGCCTAGGATTAGTATGGTAAATATATTTTGTAAAAGGTACTTTAACAAATTATGTTTGGCAATAAACCCTTGTTCCCCTATGGATAGCTGAGTTTTATGTAATACCTATAGGCTAAAAGCAACTTTTACGATAAAACCTACGATTCAGTACCGATAACATTTCCCTATTTCATAATCGTTTACCTTTAAAATTGAGGGTAAACCTTGTTACCTTTGCATAATAAATAATCAATATGTTAGATAGTATAGAAAGTGCCATTAAAGATATTAAAAATGGTAAAATGGTAATTGTGGTGGACGATGAGGATAGAGAAAATGAAGGTGATTTTGTTATAGCAGCCAATACGGTAACGCCTGAGATCATCAATTTTATGAGCAAATATGGCCGCGGATTGATCTGTGCTCCACTTACTGAAGAACGTTGCAAAGAATTGGAGCTTACACCAATGGTACAATCTAACACGGCTTTGCACGAAACAGCCTTTACCATCAGCGTTGATCTTTTGGGTCATGGCTGTACTACAGGTATTTCGGCTCATGACAGAGCTAAAACTATCCAGGCATTGATTGATCCTGCTACTACCCCTGAAATTTTGGGGAGGCCCGGACATATATTCCCGTTAAAAGCAAAAAAAGGTGGTGTTTTAAGAAGATCAGGACATACAGAAGCGACGATTGACCTAGCCAGACTTGCCGGTTTTGAACCAGCAGGCGTATTGGTAGAGATCATGAATGAAGATGGAAGTATGGCGCGCCTTCCTGAACTAATCGAGATCGCTAAAAAATTCGATCTTAAGATCATTTCTATAAAAGACCTTATCACCTACAGACTCAGCAAAGAAACACTGATAAAGGAAGAAGTACGTGTACAAATGCCTACTAAATATGGCATGTTTGAACTAATAGCTTTTGAACAAATTACCACCGGTGAGATACATCTTGCCATAAAAAAAGGCGAATGGACAAAAGACGAATCTGTCTTAGTAAGAGTACATAGCAGTTGTGTTACCGGAGATATTTTAGGCTCGCTGCGCTGTGATTGCGGTGATCAATTACATGCTGCTTTACAAATGATAGAAGCTGAAGGCAAAGGTTTGGTATTGTATATGAACCAGGAAGGTCGTGGTATCGGCTTATTAAACAAATTAAAAGCGTACAAGTTACAAGAACAAGGCAGAGATACCGTTGAAGCTAATTTAGAATTAGGTTTTAAAATGGATGAAAGAGATTACGGCGTTGGTGCACAAATATTACGTCACCTCGGTATTAATAAAATGAAATTGATAAGCAATAATCCCCGCAAACGTGCAGGCTTATTGGGCTATGGTTTAGAAGTGGTAGATACTGTACCTATTGAAATAAAACCAAATGCACATAATGAAAAATACCTTACTACTAAAAGAGATAAATTAGGACATACCATATTGCATAAAAAATAATAGCTAATCAGAATTGCTGTCTTTATCATCCAGCCTTCTTCTTCGCAAATCACTTTTAGGTGTTTCTTTTTTACGCTTTAATATATTTAACACCTTATCTGCATCTTTGTGGTAGGTGAGTTTAAGTCCTGTTCTGTTTCTTTCGCCAACTATAGGGTCGTAATCAGTTTGGTTAAAACCTACAACTCTTATTCTTCCGTCTTTTGTCAATATCCATTGAATAATTACATCGGGAGTTAATAAAAAGCTATTGGATTTTCCATTGGGCGTTGCAGCTGCTGCGCCATTAGGATTATTATAATCAAGATTACCACCAACCGATACAACAAGCCTGTTATCCAAAAAGGTTTTAGTAACTCCTACTTTCCCCGCTCCCTGCAATTGGTTGTCTATTGCTAAACTCGAATTAATATCTACATAAGTGGATACCGTATTATTATTTAATACTTTTTGCAATATCTTATTAAAAGAACTGGAGAGTGCGCTGGATATTACACCGCCAATCGTATTCGTTAACACCGAATAACCGCCACCAGCAAGGCTTGCGCCCGTACTAATAAACGTATTGAATAACAGTACAGACGTAACCTGCTTATTCATCTCATTTTCATCTCCTGCAAATATGTCAAAACTTTTAAGCACAGAAAAATCATTACCGGCACCGCTATAATCAGGCAATTTAAATTCAAAGTTTATTTTCGGTTTTAACAGGGTCTCTGTTAAATGAGCCAATACAATAACATCGCTTTTTGGTGTATTGGCACTCGCTAATGGAAGCGTTGTAAGATCCACTCCTTTAGCCAGGTATTCTGCCACCATATCAACATTCGCCAGATAAGGATCGCCCGTCCAAACTATACTTCCGCTATTAACGGTAAAAAATTTATGAAAGAATGTTTGAAAGTTAAAAGTGTATTCACCTTTCGTTATATCGTACCTACCTCTTATTGATAAAGGTTCATTTGTTCCTACTCGTATATTTAATTTTCCGTTGCCCTGTCCTTTGATGACATCGCCCGTTGTTTCATCCAATATCACATCAATTTTACAAGAAGGATTTGCAGTAACATTCATATCAACCAATAAACTGCTTGATAATTTCAATTTAGTATTATCCTTCATTTTATTACCATACTGAACAAAATCTATATAGTCTATCCCGCTATTTTCTACGCTATTTCCTGTCAATAAATAAATATGGTTGCTATCTGCAACATTATTAGAAGGATCGCCGTCAATATCCATTACCATATTTGTAAGCGGGCCATTTAAAGACATGGTACCTCTTCCGATCACTTTGCCATAAAACTGCGAATTATCTTTCTTTGTTGTGTTCAGTAACAGTAATTTTTTTGTTTGGAAATGAACATCATCAAATGAGAAATCATCAAAAAAGGTATGGTATATTTTACCGCTTACTGTTGCAGTATTGCCCAATGTATCTGTTAAGTGAATTGTCCCCAGGTCAATTTCATCAGGATTAAATTTGACTGAAGTATTCTTAAATTTATATTTGCACTGCGTGTACCCTACTACTACAGATCCGCTGTCAACTACAGCTGTACCGGTGATCAAAAGATGATCCGTACTACCCGAAATTTTCATATTGGAAGTATTAGCAACGCCGGTGATATTACTAAATATGTCTCCTAAATAATTATTCAAAAGTGCCAGATCAAATTTATTAGTTTGTAACACGATATTTGTTTGGTTGGCCGTTGAATCATGACTATTAAAACTTCCATCAACATTGAACTGATACCTGTCATTATCCCCCTTTGCGGTAAAGGTTGCAACACCGGTAGCCATATTGTACCTTCCTTTCGAATTTACAATACCAACAGAATCTGAATTGACCTTTAGTTCTTCTGCTTCCGCATCGTAATCGATAATTGCTTTTCCAAAAGGATCTGTTATTGTAATAGTACCGGTTAATAACCCTTCTAATCTTGGATCTTTAAAAAGGTATGGTGTGATATCTATGATACTCACTTTTTTTACGCCAATTAATATATCGTTCGTATTAGGTACGGTGGTTGATGGCGTTGTTGCTATGTTTACCTGCTGTATCCCTTGTGATAATTTTATATTACTGGCGATCAATTGGGAAGGGCCGACTATCAACTCTCCGTCTTTTTCTATATCCCATTCCTTATCGTTTATAACAAAGGACGAAGGGAAAAAATCGATCTTAACGCCATTCGCCATTGTTTGTACCTGCGCATTTAAGGAAGCATTGTTTAACGTTTGTGTTGCGCTTGTGGTAAGACTTATTTTTGAGATATCATTATGCGAAGAAAAAACAAGTTTAGTACTAGGAAAGTGTATACTATCATTGATCGCTATGTCAGATACGTCAACCTTGGCTACAAGTGTATCTAAATTTCCATGCCCTATCAATCTTATATTATTAAATATTTTTCCATTGTACCCAAACTGAGGCACAGATGCATTTATATTTAATTCATTCTCTTTTAACCGCAGATCTCCAGTTATAACGGTATTGTTAAACCCTTGTAATTTAGGATCTACCAATTGTATATAATTATCAATATTATTTGTTTGGATCATGAATCTGAAATCCTGATCATTTAAAGCGTAGGTTGGTTTTTTAATATAAGATGGATAGTAGTGATTCAGGAAAAGTTTAAAAGCATCAGGCAATTCAAGTATCGTGAACTTACCTGTAACACTTGCTTCCATCTCATTGGATTGAACGGTCAAAAACTTTTCGTTATTGATTATTTTAGAATGAAGCGTTAGAGAATCAAAGGACAAAGGACTATTTTCATGTAGTAAAGTAGCATTGTAAATTTTTGCCGAACCTAAGAAGTTATCGATATTACTACCCGAAAAATTGAAATTAAAATGTCCTGTTAACAAGAAATTATCATGTGTCAGTTTTAATTGTTTAAAATCCGCTTTAGAAAGATTCGCATCAAAATTAAATACTGGCTCTTCATTATTTAGATCGATCGTTCCTTTAAGATAATCTAATTCAAGATTTGGATCATTTACGCTCACCGTTCCATTGAATAATCTTTTGTCAAAATCTCCATTCAGTTTTATATTTTTATAAGGATAGCCCATAAAAGTGATGGAACTAATATTTCCATCGAAATTTGCTTTTAGGTCTTTTGTTTTAAGCCCTTGCCCTTTAACGTCACCATTAAAAGCAATAGCTCCCAATTCTGCAAGGTCTAAAAATTGTCCAAGCTGAAAACCACCTGTTGCTATTTTACCTGAATAGGTGATCGGTTTTCCTGTAGGAAATTTCATATTAACGTCACCGGTAACGGTTCCTAAATTAGTATTGATAGTGCCATATGCAACAAAGTCATTGATAAAGCCTGTAAAATTTCCTTTATAATGTATGTTTCCTAATCTGCTCAACTGCGGATAAGTAATCTGTTTTAGTGAGGGAACGATCGTTGTAACATCGGCATAATTCGTTTGCAGATTTTTTGATTTGAAATCGATAAAAGTATTATCAATATCGGGTAAGCCGCTTAAAGTAATATCACCGTCAATAATTGTGTTGCCACTTTTGATCAACATCTTGGTAGCAGTTAAATTATCTATCGTTCCTTTAGCTGTTCCCTTAACGGAAAAAGTACGGTGCCAGTTTTTTAATTCCGGAGCAAAAAAAGCAAGGTCATCGCTGTTTACTGTACAGTTATCAAAATTACCGTAGAGCGTTACTTTATGTAAAAAGCTATTCATGTCATCCGTAAAGTTGTTATACTTCATGGCATAATAATTTCCGAGCCTGCTTCTGTTAGTAACAAGATCGAGTTGTTTGAACTCCAGTAACTCCGGTGTAAACTTCATTTGCGCCTCTAGCTTTTTTACTTTAAAACCGCTGCGTTCAGTACTGGATAATTTTACACCAGAAGTGAGCGTATCTTTTTCAAAATGCACATTATCTATATCTCCGGCAATGGAGTCGAAACGCAAATGCAATCCATCAAAATGATCTGTATAGGCCGGTCTGTCTGTTTGATTATCGCTTGCAAAGGAACTGTTTGTAAGTTTAATATCCTTTATATTTACGATCCATCCATCATTGTTCCATTTGTAGGCCTGGGTTGTATCAATAACATCAATAGGAATATCTGCATCTGGCCTGTAACCTGTATATTCTTTAATGGCAAAAGAACCTCCGTCTATTGTGATCGTATTAAGGTCTATTTTCTTTTTAGTAAGATCGATGTCATCTGCAGAAAGATTTAATTTTTTTACAGAAGTCAGCATATCTTGCCCTTTCCATTGATCAATGCTATTGATGAATACGTTTTGAAGTTCCAACGTTTTAAGATCGATATCAATTCCTCCACCGCGTTTTGTGGATGTGTCTTTTGTGGCACCGGATAAATAATCTGCTATGAACTGATAATTCCATACAGAATCTTTACGATTCATATTTACAACTGCGTCATCCAGACCTACATATTTTAAAACAGGTTTATCTTTTAGAAAGAACCAATCCGTAATACTCACATTAGCGGTACCTGCATATAATAGGGTATCCTTATGAAGATCCCTGATCAATAACCCTTCCAATTCAAACTTATCAAAAAAACGAAAACCTATGCTTTGAATACTAACCTCTGTATGTAATTTTTCTGAAAGTGTAGTAGTGACTTTTCTTGCGATCCAGTTTTGTACCGGTGTTAGATGAAGCGTAACATAAACAAGTGCCAACAGTAATAAAACTGTCAGAACAAATTGCTTTAATATTTTCCGAGATCTTTGCAGGCTGGTATAAATTATATACAAAAATAGCTAATAGCTACCTATACACAAATTCAATACTACTATAATACTGTTATTAATTTTGGTGTAGCCGTAAAGTGAGGCTCGTTACCTCATTAAATACATTTTTCCATAGCCTTTTGTAAAATATTGATCTGTAGTGCCGAGCCCACTGGTTATTGTTGTATTCGAAATCTTGCCGTCCTCATTTGATGGCTCTGCCACTACCCCCGTATATTTATCCAGAGACTTGCCATTTAAATTAGTAAGAACCCTGTACAGATAAACACCATTTGCTAATTTTTGTCCGTATCTGTCGGTTCCGTCCCATTTATACTCTGTAATGTTAGTGCCTACATGGATCGGACCTAGTTCATTTTGTGTAATTTCTTTTACCACTTTACCCGTTATGGTTAAGATCTGGATCCTCATATTTTGAGGTATTTGTGTACCTGTTATCGTAAATACGAACGCTGTAGAAGTAGTAAAGGGGTTGGGATAATTCAATAGGTTTGATATCATCTCTTTGTTGATGACGTTAAAACTTACCCTATATGACAGGCTTCCTGCCGGATTACCCGAAGGATCTTTACCCGTTACAATTAACTGGTAGGTTCCATCCATCGGGAAAGAAGGTGTAAATTCAATACTGGCAACATTGTTTCCCTTAGACAGGTCTGCAGGAATGAAACGCATTGAATCTCCAAAAGTATAGGTTCGTAAAGGCGGTGTTACAGAACCACTACCATTATAATACGGAGGAAACTGAACCTGTACGGTCATAGAACTTGTATCTGTAATAGCAAGAAATCTGCTTTCATCTGTTAGCTTAATTAATATATTTGGTTTGGCTGACACAATATCCTTATTCAAAATATGAACGCCATCAAAAGTTACATCCAATAATGGATTGGTATTATCTACTGCCACATAGAAGTTTGCGTATAAGAAATTATTAAATAAATATTGCTCCGGTTGATCATTATTCGGATTGAACATTATATATAAAGTATTGTTACCCGGATACAATTTTGAATCAATGGTATCGCGTATTGATAGTGTATCTCCCGATATCAGTATTTTTCCTTTCGGTATCGGGATCGTGTGGGCTATATTATTAGCATCCGTTATTACAAAAGATACCTGTACGCTATCAAAAGAAACCTGACTAACATTTTTAAATGCAATGGCCACAGGAATTTTTTGTCCGAAGGCAATAGTATCCCGCATCGTATATAAAATATTAGGTGCAATTGCCCCTTCGGGAACATAATCTGCATTTATTCTCCAGTATTGCAATTGATTGGGTGTTGCATATTGCACATCGGAGTTGAGCATTTTTAACTGCAGGTATGGATATGTTGCTGCACTAATAAAGGAAAGTGATGTATCCGTTGCGGGTGAAACCGTAGTAAGTAAAGTTTGTGAGCCATCACTTTTAACGCCATACACCTGAACCTGCACCAGATCACTGGCCGTAGGATCTATGCTTTTGCCGTTCCAATGCAGGCTCGTCCAGTTTTTCGCGGGGCCAAATACCGGAGATTGTATTGTCCCTGAGTCGAGTCTTGATGACAATGTAAAATCCTGATTTATTCTGCTGGTGGGATCAGTTCCTACAAATTGCTTTGGCGCGAAACCACTTACATTTTTTTGATAAAAAAACAAAAAAGGAATATTCTGTGTAAAGCTATCTATATCTGTAAAACCTAATGCTTTTAGTTTATGATACAGATCATTACCCGCTCCCAATGTAGCCTGATCGGATTGCCAGTCACTTATAAAAGAAGTATTGGAGGTAGCTCCAAGATTGGTAATAGATACATAATCTCCACTGGGAATACTATCGAGAAAATTTATAGCATTTTTTCTAGCGGTAGGGTCAGGATAATAAAACTCGAAAAAGTCCCTCGGTCCAACACATACAGCCTGGCTTCCGAAACGTCCATTGGTATATCCGGGCGGCACATTGTAATTAGATAAAGGCTGAAGTGTGGCGCTATCGTAGACATAAAATTGTATTGCATTATAGGTACATCCGTAAAAATCCAATTGATTGCCGTTTAACTGATCACTTATATTGTCATAATTAGTGTAAGGATATATACCTGTTGTAATCCTTAGATCACTATTTTGTTGCGGGAATGTAAACTCCCGATTTGAATTTAAAACAATATTGGAATAAGTACTTTGAAGATGTTGGTAATAATGAGATTGATTAAACCCTGTACCACCAGTTGGTAAATAAACAAAAGAATAACTGGTCCACACTGTTGGTACAGTAGGGCTTGCAGGAATAATTGCCGTTCTCCAATAATAGACGGTACTATCTGTAAACGTGATATTACCTGGTGTAAATTGAATAACGCCCCCTATTCCTGTTGAACTATATTGTTTCAAAAAAGGTGAATTAAATAATGCTGTAGTATCTATTTCCATCATATACTTACTTAGCGGACCTAAAGGGTTTGCAGTAGAAGCTGAGTAAGTGATGTTTTGCTGATTAACAATAGCATAATTATAAGGATAAACGGGAGATAATTCCGTAGCGAAAATTTGAAAGCTTTTTGTGAAAAGATTATTGGTTTCAGATAATTCCGTTACTTTATTATCAGCATCCAACGATACTATTATTTGATTCGTTCCATTATCAGTTAATGAATGAATAGGTACTTCAAGATTTACAGAATCGCTGTATTTGGTGGCCAGTATCATTTGATTATATAAAACCTGAATAGTTCCATTGGGCAATTTACGTTCGATCAATATACGTATCGAATCATCTGTTGCACGGCCAAGATTTGCCCACTTAACTGTGAGAGCAAAACTGCTATCCGCTATAGAAATAACCGATGGACTTATTTTTATTAATTGATCTTCTATATCATAATCAGGCAATGCAAATGAATTGATTTTTAATGCAGGGTCCCCATCTAAATTAACTTCTTCTAAATTAGCTCTTGTTAAAAATGAATTTTGAGAATTATCTGTAAAACCTGGCGTGTTCAACATTGTTGTCTGGCATACCTGTTGCAATTGATTTCCAACAGTATTACCATACATACTTTTACAAAATTCATTATAAAAGATCGTGTTGTAATTATCAAGATAATTTGAAACTCCTAAATAACTGCCTCCTAAAAAGCCAATAGCTCCACGATTGTTAGCCAAAGCATATTCTTCAGAAAGTGTTGTATAACCTAGCAAACGGTTAGGATCCAATTCATAATTATCTCCAGCAATACAACCGCTCACATCAAAGAAATAATATTTATCAAGATTCGTATATGATTGCGGAGTACCAAGATTATATGCTAAAGTTGTACCGGAAGCATGGCCGAAGTAACCGATAAACCCAAGGCCATTATTTATTAATTGTGTAATTGTTGATCCGTTAGCTTGTTGAACAGAAGCAGTACTTGTTTTTACAAAAGTTTGCACGTTGGCGCCAAACAAAGTATCCTGGGCTATATTTTTATAGCCATTCAGGTATAATGTAAACACACTGTTATCGCTTGGATCATTACCGCCAGACAGGTGAATGAAGTTTTTCATCCATTGTTTATCTGTGACTGTTTGACTTGTTGAAGCCTGTGCAGCTTCATAATCCTGCATTTTTTGTAAATAGTATCCTACTTCAGTTCCTGTAACTGCTGATAGCCGGCCAATAGGTACAAGCGGCACATTTTCACCCGGATTACAAGCAAGTAAAACATCTGATGCTGGATACCCAAAAGTTGGGATAAGATCAAGTTGATCAGCTAGTGGCGAAGTTTCACTTTGCGCAATGTTTAATGCGCTGACCCCACCACCAATGATAAAAACGTATTGAGGTTTAACTGCAAAATTATTATACGCATATCGTATAAAATCACGAACTGCTACAGGATGATTTTTTATACCAAACGCAAACTGATCGGTTAATTCACTTATTGGAAAAACTTTTGCATTGTAACTACCGCCCTGAGAAGAAGCCCTGTATGCTCTATATTGATCTACATAATTATGGCTTGATCCATCATTATATAATACGGGATTGCTTATGATAATATAGTTGCCCTGGTTAGCAGGATTACTATAATCTACAAATGTTCTGGAAGTAAGTGAATTAATCGTAGCGATATTACCGGGATCCTGACTTACTAATAAAAATCTTCGCAATGGATCCATCGAAGCAGGCAATTCGAATTTTATTTGCCCGGGAGTAGTAATATCCCCTATATACCTGTTGCCTGTATTTTGATCATACAAAACAGGTGCAATACCATTGTTATTAAAATTATTTATTACAAGATAATTGCCTGAAGGTGCGGCAGGCAACTCAAAATAAAAATTTGTCTGTCCGTTAAAATTAAATGTTGATGGATAAGTAAATGAAAAAGTTCCTACAACTATCTGATCAGCGGCATTATTACTACTAACAGTGCCAATAGAAACAGAGGCATTGTCAGAATTCTCTAACGTTGACAATGCGATATTATTTATTGTTTTATCAATGATATTAAAATCATGATACGTAGTATCAAATATAACAGTGCTAAATAATTTTACTTGAAAATCCCTGACAGCAGTATCAAGACCATTGCTTGTGATATGAAAAGAAACATTATTAGTTGGGCCTGCGGTATAAGTATTTAATCCTGAAAAAGTTTTATTAAGACAGCAGCCTGCGATAGGATTGCTGGTCCAACCTTCTCCTCTGTCGTATTCCGAAGAATAAATATACTCTCCGCCAAGATCTACCTGAGCACCCAAATTCACCTGGTCTCTAAATAATGTTTCGATCTTTCGCATAAAATACGGTTCTGCCGGCAGCACGTTAGTGCTTGTGTTGTTAGCAACGGTTGTATAATCAGCATTGCCCCCTGCAGGATTTACCGTTAAAAAATAAGCAGCAGAATCTGAGCTCATGCTGTAATGGTCATTCAACTGAAAAGCAGAATCGCGATAGAGTGTTTTATCCGCTTTCCCATCATTCATCTCACCCCAAAATTCTATATAATCAGTACTGCCTAACGGACCTGTTGGAACGGATGTATATATTCTTACCTGCTTGCCATTTCTCCATAATTGAAATTGTTCTGCAGGGATGCTGCTTAAGCCTGCTGAAGATAATACAGATTCATTGATACGATATAACCCACTTTGTGCAAGCTTAAATTTGTAATAAGTTTTACTGTAATCAATCCAACTATTACTCAATTGCGCATAAGCAACTGACGATACAAATAGAAAGAATGCAAACAATATTCTTTTCATGCTTTTAATTATATTTTTATTTTCTTAAAAAAAAGAAAATGGTTGTTTAAGGCGTTGATGTATTATGCTCCTCTTCCTTTTTCCCTTTTAATCCAAACCGAAGAGAAAAAACATTAGTATATAAAGGACTTGATTGATTCGCCAAATTGGTAAAAGCATAATCAATTGTTATGCTTTTTATTTTGAATCCGGCACCAAGACTTGGCTGATATATCCATACTCTTTTTTGATTCAATGTATCCCCATCTGCTAAGCCCTGTTGAAAATTTGTTATTCCGGCGCGGATAAAAAATACATCTTTTACAGATGCTTCTACTCCTATGTGAGGATCCAGACTTATAGTATTACCTGCAATAACCGTATTTCTTTTTCCATCAAAAGTTACATTAAAGCTTGCTTCGGGAGATATATTAATGGACCTGCTTATTCTAATATCATATCCGCCACCTATCACTAAACTTGGTGCCGTTATTTCCGTTGATTTTACAGGTATATTGTTGTCAGTTAAATACAGTACCTGCTTCTGTGCGTCAGTAAAATGAAAGGTCCACGCATTAAAGGTGCTTGTCAGGTCTTTTGCTACTGCACCAAAATGCCAGCGTTCCCCATGTGCCTGTATTCCTGCATCGATCCCAAAACCATAGGCTGTTGCAAACGAACCTACCTTGCGATAAATTATTTTTGCATTCAACCCAAAACTAACATTCATATCTTTTGATTCTTTTACATTTTGTGCAAAAGATAATAACACTGCATAATCAGCCGATGAAAAACTTTGGATATTATTATAATTAACGCTTCCATCCGGTTGCACCAAAAACAAAGTATTAGGAATATCATCTACCGCAAATCTTAATACAGACAAGCCTAATGTTCTTTTATTATCCTGGATAGGAACTGCTATAGCTCCGTAATCATATTTTCCTATGCCTGAAAAATATTCGGCGTGCATAAGGTCTACCGTCACATCCCCTTTTACGCCCACTAACCCCGCCGGGTTCCAATAACCGGCAGTGCCATCTTTAACGGAGGCTACCTGAGCGCTACCCATAGCAAGGCCCCGGGCTCCTGCACCGATATTTAAAAATTCATTTGAGTACTCTGCAAATTGGGCAAATGAAATTACCGGCGATAATAAAATTATCAGCATAATTAAGTATACGCTTCGGCCTATGTAATTATTTTCCAATATCAATTATAGAGGTTTATAAAGATTAATGTTGTTGCTCTGGTAGTATACGGATCACCTAAATTGTATGATATTCTGGTGTGAAAATACGCTTAAATACTTACAAGTTTTACCTATTACCCTGAAAATACGGGCAGTATCCCTGCGCATTTCTAAAAGATTCTTATTTAAAAAGAATTGCAGCTTTTAGCCACCAGAATAACGCTATTATATGAAAGATTATTTTCTCAATAATTAACTCAATTTCTTGGTTAATTTTGCAGCATGACTCCTGAACGCTACACCCGGCTTACTACAGTATTAAATAAGCGCCAGCCTGATATCACAGTGGTATTAGAGAATGTATTTGACCCGCATAATATATCCGCAGTAATGCGTACTTGTGATGCCATTGGCATACAGGACATTTACATCCTAAATCACAAAATAGCTCCACATAAAAAATGGGGTGAAAAAAGTTCCTCAAGTGCTGTTAAATGGTTGACCATTCATCAATTTACAGATGCGAGCGAATGTTTTATTACTTTAAGAAAAAAATACAAAAAAATTTACACCACGCATTTAAGCAGCGATGCTGTTAGTTTACATGATTTGGATCTTACAGAATCAGTTGCACTTATTTTTGGAAATGAACACAGTGGTGTAAGTGAAGAAATAATAGCCATGGCCGACGGCAATTTTATAATCCCTCAAGTAGGCATTATTAAGTCATTAAACATCTCTGTAGCCTGCGCTGTTAGCCTGTATGAAGCCTATCGTCAAAAAAATAATGCAGGACATTACAATGATCCTAAACTAGGTCCTGATCAACTTACTCAATTACGCGATGAATGGGGCTTTATTGAAGACACATAGTAAACCCATAGTATACAAATAAAAACCGGCACTAATAAGTCCCGGTTTTTATTTGTATAATTATTTTGATTGATTACTGTACCCTAAATTTCTTGACAATTCTACCATCACTGCTTCTTAAGACTAAGATATAATCACCTGCGATCAAATTAGGAAGATTAATGCCTACTCCAGGTCCGCTATATGGTGTGCTTGTTCTATCCTCAAGCAATACGATCGCCGTAACTATAATATTATTTTCACTAGCTGCTAATACACCTAAGTAATTATATACCTGGATACTTACTGCTTGTCCTACATTCCATTGTGGAGTTGACACTTGAATTAGCTGATCTACTCTTACCGGGTTAGGCGCCAGAACAGGGCTTATAGAAGGCGGGAAATGAGAATCGGAACTTACTACAGTAATAGTTAATGTTTCAGTTCCTGTTCCTGCTGCATTAGTAGCTCCCAGTCTCACAGTATAAACTCCTGTAATTGATGTTGAACCGCTTATTTCACCCGTTGTAGAATTAAATGTTATGCCTACTGGTAACCCTGTAGCAGTAAAGCTTGTTGGTGTATTTGTTGCAGTGATCGTATAGGAGAAATCTTCCCCTGCATCAACTGTTTCCGTATTAATGCTGGTAATAACAGGCGCTTGATTCGTGATAGTTATTTCTAAAATATTACTTGCTGAACCACTTGCGTTGGTAGCAGTAATCGTCACTGAGTATACGCCGATTAATGTTGGCGTTCCACTAATAACGCCTGTTGCACCGTTTAATGTTAAACCCGGAGGTAAAGTCGTTGAACTATAGCTTGTGCCAGTGTTAGATAAAATAGTATATGAAAATGGTGCGCCAATAATACCACTTACAGCTCCATTGCTTGTTATCATCAGTTGAGGATCGATCGTTATTGATACGGTACCTGTTCCTGTTCCGCTTGCATTTGTTGCAGTTATTGTTACTACAGTTGTAGCAGCTACTGTAGGAGTTCCGCTAATAACGCCTGTTGTGGTATTGAATGATAAACCTGCCGGTAATGGTGTTGCAGAATAACTTGTTGGTGCATTTGTTGCACTGATTGTATAACTAAATGCTGTACCAACTACGCCCGTTGCCGTATTTGATGTTACAACCGGTACTGGTATTGCAGCAGGGTTAATCGTGATCGTTACTGTTCCTGTACCTGTTCCGCCTGCATTTGTTGCACTGATATTTACTGTCGTAGGGCCAGCCGTTGTTGTTGGCGTTCCGCTAATAGCACCTGTTGCCGTATTGAATGTTAATCCTGCTGGCAATGGTGTTGCGGTATAGCTTGTTGGTGTATTTGTCGCAGTGATCGTATAGATAAATGCTGTACCAACCGTACCTGTTGCTGCATTTGATGTTACAACCGGCGCCGCAGGATTGATCGTGATCGTTACTGTTCCCGTTCCAGTTCCGCCTGCATTTGTTGCACTGATATTTACTGTCGTAGGGCCAGCCGTTGTTGGCGTTCCACTAATAACACCTGTTGCTGTATTAAATGTTAGACCCGCAGGCAATGGTGTTGCAGTATAACTTGTTGGTGTATTTGTTGCAGTTATTGTGTAAGTAAACGCTGTTCCAACCGTACCTGTTGCTGCATTTGATGTTACAACCGGTTTAGCAGGATTGATTGTGATCGTTACTGTTCCCGTTCCTGTTCCACCTGCATTTGTTGCACTGATATTTACTGTTGTAGGACCAGCCGCTGTTGGCGTTCCACTGATAACACCGGTTGCTGTATTGAATGTTAATCCTGCAGGCAATGGTGTTGCGGCATAACTTGTTGGTGTATTTGTTGCAGTAATTGTATAACTAAAGGCTGTGCCAACTGTACCTGTTGCAGTGTTGGTTGTTACAACCGGTGCCGCAGGATTGATCGTGATCGTTACTGTTCCCGTTCCTGTTCCACCTGCATTTGTTGCACTGATATTTACTGTCGTAGGACCAGCCGCTGTTGGCGTTCCACTAATAATAGCTGTTGCTGTATTGAATGTTAAACCTGCTGGCAATGGTGTTGCGGTATAACTTGTTGGTGTATTTGTTGCAGTAATTGTATAACTAAACGCTGTTCCAACTGTACCTGTTGCAGTGTTGGTTGTTACAACCGGTGCCGCAGGATTGATTGTGATCGTTACTGTTCCCGTTCCTGTTCCACCTGCATTTGTTGCACTGATATTTACTGTTGTAGGACCAGCCGTTGTTGGCGTTCCGCTGATAACACCTGTTGCTGTATTGAATGTTAATCCTGCAGGCAATGGCGTTGCTGTATAACTTGTTGGTGTATTTGTTGCGCTGATTGTATAACTAAATGCTGTACCAACCGTACCTGTTGCCGTGTTTGTTGTTACAACCGGAGCTCCTGGTAACGCAGCATTTATCGTGATCGTTACTGTTCCTGTACCTGTTCCGCTTGCATTTGTTGCACTGATATTTACTGTTGTAGGACCAGCCGTTGTTGGCGTTCCACTAACAACACCGGTTGCTGTATTAAATGTTAGACCCGCAGGCAATGGTGCTGCAGTATAACTTGTTGGTGTATTTGTTGCAGTTATTGTGTAAGTAAACGCTGTTCCAACCGTACCCGTTGCTGTATTTGATGTTACAACCGGTTTAGCAGGATTGATCGTGATCGTTACCGTTCCAGTTCCAGTTCCGCCTGCATTTGTTGCGCTGATATTTACTGTTGTAGGACCAGCCGTTGTCGGCGTTCCACTGATAACACCTGTTGCTGTATTGAATGTTAATCCTGCAGGTAATGGCGTTGCTGTATAACTTGTTGGTGTATTTGTTGCACTCATTGTATAACTAAAGACTGTACCAACTGTACCTGTTGCTGTGTTTGATGTTACAACCGGTGTCGCAGGATTGATCGTGATCGTTACCGTTCCGGTTCCTGTACCGCTAACATTTGTTGCTGAAATATTTACTGTAGTAGTACCCACCGCTGTTGGTGTTCCACTAATAATACCTGTTGCGGCATTAAATGTTAATCCTGCTGGCAATGGTGTTGCTGTATAACTTGTTGGCGTATTCGTTGCGCTGACTGTGTACGTAAATGCTGTACCAACTGCACCTGTTGCTGTATTGGTTGTTACAACCGGTATCGCTGGATTGATCGTGATCGTTATTGTTCCAGAGCCACTACCACCCGCATTTGTTGCAGTAACTGTGACAGAAGTTGGGCCACCCGCAACTGTTGGTATACCACTGATTACTCCAGAACTATTTATGCTTAAACCTGCAGGTAATGATGAAGCACTATAACCAGTTGGGCTATTTGTTGCACTAACAGAATAACTGAATGCTGTACCTACTGTTCCTGTTACAGAACCTGATGTCACTACTGGGGGTGACGGTAAAGTTGTTGTAATATTTATTGTTAGAACGCCTGATCCTGTTCCGCTAATATTAGTAGCGGTTACATTCACAGTAGTAGGACCTGCTGTTGTTGGCGTTCCACTAATAACACCTGTTACAGTATTCAATGTTAAGCCAGCAGGCAATGGCGTTGCTGTATAACTTGTTGGCGAACCTGTAGCACTAATTGTATAATTAAATGCCGTACCTGTCGTACCACTCAATGTTGCAGAAGTTACTACAGGTATTGCAGGATTGATTGTGATCGTTACTGTTCCCGTTCCTGTTCCACCTGCATTTGTTGCGCTAATATTTACTGTTGTAGAACCAGCCGTTGTTGGCGTTCCACTGATAACACCTGTTGCTGCATTGAACGTTAATCCTGCTGGCAATGGTGTTGCCGTATAGCTTGTTGGTGTATTTGTTGCACTGATTGTATACGTAAACGCTGTACCAACTGTACCTGTTGCAGTGTTAGTTGTTACAACCGGTGCCGCAGGATTGATCGTGATCGTTACTGTTCCCGTTCCTGTTCCGCCTGCATTTGTTGCGCTAATATTTACTGTTGTAGAACCAGCCGTTGTTGGCGTTCCACTGATAACACCTGTTGCTGCATTGAACGTTAATCCTGCTGGCAATGGTGTTGCCGTATAGCTTGTTGGTGTATTTGTTGCACTGATTGTATACGTAAACGCTGTACCAACTGTACCTGTTGCAGTGTTAGTTGTTACAACCGGTGCCGCAGGATTGATCGTGATCGTTACTGTTCCAGTTCCTGTTCCGCCTGCATTTGTTGCACTGATATTTACTGTTGTAGGACCAGCCGTTGTTGGCGTTCCACTAATAACACCTGTTGCTGCATTGAATGTTAATCCTGCAGGTAATGGCGTTGCTGTATAGCTTGTTGGTGTATTTGTTGCACTGATTGTATAACTAAATGCTGTACCAACCGTACCTGTTGCTGTGTTTGATGCTACAACCGGCGCCGCAGGATTGATCGTGATCGTTACTGTTCCTGCACCTGTTCCGCCTGCATTTGTTGCGCTGATATTTACTGTCGTAGGACCAGCCGTTGTCGGCGTTCCACTGATAACACCGGTTGCCGTATTGAATGTTAATCCTGCTGGCAATGGCGTTGCGGTATAACTTGTTGGTGTATTTGTTGCAGTTATTGTGTAAGTAAACGCTGTACCAACCGTACCTGTTGCTGTATTTGATGTTACAACCGGTTTAGCAGGATTGATCGTGATCGTAACTGTTCCAGTTCCTGTTCCACCTGCATTTGTTGCGCTGATATTTACTGTTGTAGAACCAGCCGTTGTTGGCGTTCCACTAACAACACCGGTTGCCGTATTGAATGTTAGACCCGTAGGCAATGGCGTTGCTGTATAACTTGTTGGTGTATTTGTTGCAGTTATTGTGTACGTAAACGCTGTACCAACTGTACCTGTTGCTGTATTTGATGTTACAACCGGTTTAGCAGGATTGATCGTGATCGTAACTGTTCCAGTTCCTGTTCCACCTGCATTTGTTGCGCTGATATTTACTGTTGTAGAGCCAGCCGTTGTTGGCGTTCCGCTGATAACACCTGTTGCTGCATTGAACGTTAAACCTGCAGGCAATGGTGTTGCTGTATAACTTGTTGGTGTATTCGTTGCAGTTATTGTGTACGTAAACGCTGTACCAACTGTACCCGTTGCAGTGTTCGTTGTTACAACCGGCGCCGCAGGATTGATCGTGATCGTAACTGTTCCAGTTCCTGTTCCACCTGCATTTGTTGCGCTAATATTTACTGTTGTTGGACCAACTGTTGTTGGTGTTCCACTAATAATACCTGTTGCTGTATTGAATGTTAATCCTGCAGGCAATGGCGTTGCGGTATAACTTGTTGGTGTATTTGTTGCACTGATTGTGTAAGTAAACGCTGTACCAACTGTACCCGTTGCAGTGTTGGTTGTTACAACCGGTGCCGCAGGATTGATCGTGATCGTTACTGTTCCAGTTCCTGTTCCGCCTGCATTTGTTGCACTGATATTTACTGTTGTTGGACCAACTGTTGTTGGTGTTCCACTGATAACACCTGTTGCTGTATTGAATGTTAATCCTGCTGGCAATGGTGTTGCAGTATAACTTGTTGGTGTATTTGTTGCACTAATTGTATAACTAAAGGCTGTGCCAACTGTGCCTGTTGCAGTGTTGGTTGTTACAACCGGTTTAGCAGGATTGATCGTGATTGTAACTGTTCCAGTTCCTGTTCCACCTGCATTTGTTGCGCTGATATTTACTGTTGTTGGACCAACTGTTGTTGGTGTTCCACTAATAATACCTGTTGCTGTATTGAATGTTAATCCTGCTGGCAATGGCGTTGCGGTATAACTTGTTGGTGTATTTGTTGCACTGATTGTATAACTAAAGGCTGTGCCAACTGTGCCTGTTGCAGTGTTTGTTGTTACAACCGGTTTAGCAGGATTGATCGTGATCGTTACTGTTCCAGTTCCTGTTCCACCTGAATTTGTTGCGCTGATATTTACTGTCGTAGGGCCAGCCGTTGTCGGCGTTCCACTGATAACACCTGTTGCTGTATTGAATGTTAATCCTGCTGGCAATGGCGTTGCGGTATAACTTGTTGGTGTATTTGTTGCACTGATTGTGTAAGTAAACGCTGTACCAACTGTACCTGTTGCAGTGTTGGTTGTTACAACCGGTGCCGCAGGATTGATCGTGATCGTTACCGTTCCAGTTCCTGTTCCGCCTGCATTTGTTGCACTGATATTTACTGTCGTAGGGCCAGCCGTTGTCGGCGTTCCACTGATAACACCTGTTGCTGCATTGAATGTTAATCCTGCTGGTAATGGCGTTGCGGTATAACTTGTTGGTGTATTTGTTGCACTGATTGTGTAAGTAAACGCTGTACCAACTGTACCTGTTGCGGTATTAGTTGTTACAACAGGGGCAGGCGTTGGTGCGTTACAAATAGTTAAATTAACAGTTCCAAAAGAGGCCGTATTCATATAATCGTCAGTAGCAGTTCCATTCCATCCTACTGTTGCATCTCTTGCACCCGACGCATTTTGCTGATCATTTAAATTTACATCAAATCCTATCGGTGCGCCATTAACTGGTGCTGGTCCCCCAATTGTTGTCCATGGTATTGATGCTTCTAACAAATATCCGCCTGTTACAGATGGGATAGCATAAGTGATACCTGTTGTTGAACCTGTATTACCTGTTATATTTGCAATCGTATTTGGCATTCCCCAATTAAAGCGGTATTGATGATCCATTGCAGTATACGCTCCTGCTTTACTATTATTTCCTGAAAGGAAAAGTTCTATTCCATCCTGATCATAAATATTTGTTCCAACGTTACTAACGTTAGCATCTTTTACCTGGATCAATACGTACAAATTCGTAGCATCATACATTGCCTGCCAGGTAGATCCTGTTTGTATTGTTCCGCTAATCGTTTTTGTAAGTGTATTCTTTGGTGCTGTAGACCAAACCGGGTCTATCGTTCCATCAATAATAGGAGTAGTTGTTGCATTTACGATCATTGATGTACCACATGATGGCAATGCTGCAATAGTGAACGTTAAAACTTTTGTTCCTGTACCACCACCGTTCGTTGCTTTCACTGTATCAATAAACGTTCCTGCCGCTGTCGGCGTTCCGCTGATAACACCTGTTGCTGCATTAAATGTTAACCCACTTGGCAATGTTCCTCCAATTGAAAAACTTGTTGGGCTATTTGTGGCGGTAATTGTATATCCTGCAAAAGATGAAAGGACTGTTCCACTTGCTGTAGCCGCACTTGTTATTACAGGTACAGGGATATTTGAAATTGTTATCGTTATTGATAAAGTGCCAGAACCTCCTATATTAGTTGCAGTATCAACAACTGTAAATGTTCCGATCGCAGTTGGCGTACCACTTATTACTCCTGTTGAAGTATTAATAGTTAGACCTGCAGGCAAGCCACTTGCATTATACTGTGTTGGACTGTTTGTAGCTGTGGTTGTATATGTAAATGCCACCCCGATTGTTCCTGTTGCTGTATTCGTACTTGTTATTACAGGAGCGGGCGGATTTGTAATTGTGATCGTTAGTGTTTTTGATCCTGTACCTCCCGCATTCGTTGCAGTAATAGTTACTGAGAAAGGTGAGCCTACTATTGTTGTTGGTGTTCCGCTGATGACACCTGTCGCCGTATTAATAGTTAGACCTGGAGGTAATGGGCTTGCTCCATAACTTGTTGGTGTATTGCTTGCAGTTATTGTATAACCTGCAAACGCAGTACCTACAACACCATTGGCAGTAGCGCCGCTTGATATTACCGGTGGGGCCGGATTGGAGATCGTGATTGTAACTGTTCCTGTCCCTGTCCCGCCTGCATTTGTTGCACTGATATTTACTGTTGTAGGGCCAGCCGTTGTTGGCGTTCCACTGATAACACCTGTTGCCGTATTAAATGTTAATCCTGCTGGCAATGGTGTTGCAGTATAACTTGTTGGTGTATTTGTCGCACTGATCGTATAGGTAAATGCTGTACCAACTGTGCCAGTTGCTGTATTTGTTGTTACTACTGGTTTTGCCGCACTGATAGTGATCGTTACTGTACCCGTTCCTGTTCCTCCTGCATTTGTGGCTGTAATGTTTACCGTTGTAGAACCCGCTGTTGTTGGCGTGCCACTGATAACACCTGTTGCTGTATTAAATGTCAAACCACCTGGTAACGGTGTTGCTGTATAACTTGTCGGTGTGTTTGTCGCACTGATAGTGTATGTAAATGCAGTGCCGAATGTACCCGTCGCAGTATTCGTTGTAACTACCGGCGCCGGAGGATTTATTGTAATAGATACAGTACCTGTTCCTGTGCCACCGGAATTTGTTGCGGTGATATTCACTGTTGTAGGGCCACCCGCTGTTGTTGGCGTACCACTAATTACACCTGTTGCTGTATTGAAAGATAAACCTGCTGGTAATGCAGACGCAGTATAACTTGTTGGTGTATTTGTTGCAGTTATTGTGTACGTAAACGCTGTACCAACTGTACCTGTTGCAGTGTTGGATGTTATAACAGGTTTAGCAGGTGCATTGAGCGTAAATGTTAAATAATTGATGTTGTAATTTCCAGAATCTTCAAAAATTTGTAATGTCTGCTGCCCTGTTGTAAGTGCAGGTGTTGTAACGTTTGCACTTGTTTGAAAAGTAGCCCATCCTCCTGTATTAGGAACGGTAATGGTCCCAATATTTGTAGCCCCTAACATCACATGAAACTTAGTCGTAGCCGTACCACCTCCTGTAGCTACGCGGCCGGTCATTGTATACGTTCCTGCAGTATTAACATTTACGGTGTACTTCATCCATTCTCCGGCATTTGTCCAGCCTACATCATACCCTCCACCTGCATCTGCACAATTTTCAATATCTACACCTTCGCCTGTTCTAAATGTACATCCCGTAGCAGCCCCATTATCAATCGCATCATTATCATTATAAGCAAGCGCTTGTCCGCCATAATCATAATTTTCTGCTTGTATAACGCCGGGGATTTGAGCAATTGTACCTAGATAAGGTTGCAATGTACTTGTCTCATTAACGGTTAATGTTAATGTAGCTGATGAAGTAGCATGGCTATTTGTTGCACTGATAGTAATATTATAAACTCCCGGATCAGCAAATGTAGTACCGCTGATCACGCCCGTTGTTGTGTTAACACTTAAACCTGATGGCAATCCTGTTGCACCGTATCCCGTTATTGCACCGTTTGCTGTAGAAGCAACGATCGTATAATTAACTGTTCCGCCAACTGTAACGCTGGTAGATTGATTGCTCATTCCAGGACCGCTTGCACAGCTTGTAGTTCCTGTTTTACGAATACAAGCAAGCAATGCTTCCCCTACAGAAGTATTCAACTGCTTCATATCACATGAAGCCTGGTCTAAGGCTGCTTCAATAGAACTATTGCCATTATATTGCTTTCTTAGCATGTATAAGGTATCAATATATCTAAGATCAGTTTCTGTATAGGGAACTCCCGTAAATTGTTGTACGGTAACCAAACTTTGAAAACCGAATTCTACCGTTGGTTCAATAATTGTTCCTTCGCTGAAATCATTCCATGTAGCAATTTGAATACCCGCTATCTCTCCCTTATTTGCCTGCGCTAAATTTAACATGGTGCTTAACGTATTACCGCTTGCTCCATAGTTACGTGGAATTATACCATCTGCGTCTGCACCGCCGCCGCCATAAAAATCATTAAAGCCTTGGTATGCTGTTCCTAATACTACATTGTTTCCTAAACCTACTCCGTTTTCTTGTTTGTTATTAAACACATTCGGCGCACCCCCTGTATAGAAGCTACCATTATAGTAAGTATTGGCATCATTGTACCAGGCTGGAACACCATTTACAATACCCTGCCCTGCTTGAGGATAAGGCCACATAAATGTTCCGCCGGCAGTACCTTGCACTGTATTCCAGGCCTGGCCGTATAGTGTTAAGAAAGCTTTTGTATTTCCAAGATTGGCCCAGCTACTTCCTGATTTATAGGTTATTGGACCGAACACTCCAACCAAAGGAGCTCCTGCGTTCGGATCGCCGGCCCTCATGTCTCCTAATTTTATATAATTAGCATCTGTGAAATAATTACTTGCAGCATAGCTTAAGTTAGCTCCGATATTTGTCATTGCCTTATCCTCAACGATCAATCCGTATTTAAGTCCGTAATTCCCCATTTGAGAAATCATGGCAGCTGTATTGGTTTGGTTAGCTCCTGCATCACTTGCGCCATTCCCTGCTAAACCATACCAATCGATCATCACACCATCGATACCCGATAATTTCATTAATAATAAATGGTACTCTTCTACATAAGGATCAGTTTCATCATATGGCCCGATCAATGGATGATAATGCCCGTCAATATTACGTACCGTAACATTTGTTCCCGTATAATCAGTAACACTTGTAAAAGTATTTGGAGTATTGGAGTTGTCGCCGCCATTTTCATACCAATGCGGTCCCCAGGTGTATGAACTTGTTGCATTAGGATTTATAGGCCCTGCAAACCAGGGCATATAATGTACATACACTTTTGTGCTGTTGGTTTTTGTAACCGCTACAGGTGTACATTGTGCATTTGCATTCGAATATAGTAGACAGTAAAGTGCAAGCGACAAAGAGAAGTGTAAACATTTCTTCATACAGACAATCGTTTTTATTTATTTCATTAAGCGTTTCAAAGGTACAGATTTATTGTTAAGAATATCACAGATTGGAAAGAAATAATAACAAGTTCTTAACCAGAGCTTTAAAAGCCCTAAAACGACCTTATTTATCGAATAATTACTACACAAAATCTTCTGTTATAAGTGCTACAAGCCTAAATATTACGTAAATTGTGTGTTGCACCATCGATTTTTTGACTTAATTAAAAGAACTCCTTTTTTAATCGATTATCAGTCAATCAATTATCTAAATTATTCACCAATGAAAGGCTTCAATTTTTCCAAATACAACCCAAACCAAAATAGCAAATCACCATTTGAACAGCTACTCGATGTGTTTACGCAAATACTTACATATACCAGCGGAGATGTTAATGAAGCTATGCAATGGATGAACGAGCTGGATAAACAATACAACCTTACTAACGATGAATATGGGATGGGGGATTTTTATGAAGACCTAAAAGACAAAGGTTATATCGACGAAAACAAACAGAATGGCGAAATAAAGATCACTCCAAAAACAGAGCAGGGTATTCGCAAAAAAAGTCTGGATGAGATCTTCGGCAAAATAAAAAAAACGAAGCAGGGTAATCACAATACATTTAAACCCGGTGGCGGAGATGAGATCAATCCGGAAACAAGACCATATCAATTTGGCGACACATTAGAGCAAATTGATTTTACAGCTTCCATCCGCAATGCACAAATCAATCACGGAGTAGAAAATTTCTCTTTGCATGAAGATGATCTTGATATCAGAGAAACTGATTATAAAGGGCAAACCTCCACCGTATTGATGATCGATATTTCGCATAGCATGATATTATACGGCGAGGACAGGATAACACCTGCAAAAAAAGTAGCCATGGCGCTAAGCGAATTGATCAAAACAAAATACCCAAAAGACACATTGGATATTGTAGTGTTTGGAAACGATGCGTGGACAATAGAAGTAAAAGACCTGCCTTATTTACAAGTAGGTCCTTACCACACGAATACTGTTGCCGGACTTGAATTAGCGATGGACATCTTAAGAAAAAGAAGAAATCCTAATAAGCAGATATTTATGATAACTGATGGTAAGCCTACCTGTTTAAAAGTTGGCAACCGTTATTATAAAAATAGTTTTGGGGTAGATAGAAAAATATTGAACCGTTGCATGAACCTGGCAACACAATGCAAAAAATTAAAAATACCTATCACAACATTTATGATCGCAACGGATCCTTATCTTCAAAAATTTGTTCAGGAATTTACCGAAACAAATAATGGCAAGGCGTTTTTTGCAGGATTAGATAATTTAGGCTCTTTTATATTTAAAGATTTTGAAAGCGGAAAAAGAAAGACAGTTTATTAATCGATACAATTAAAAAATACCAATGGATATCACAAAAATTAAAACACTCGGCGAATTAAAGAAGAACGGATATATTACAACAAGCGTCAAAGATGAGATCCGCAATAACCTTATTAAAAAGATCAAAGCAAAAGAAACAACTTTCCCCGGTATTTTAGGGTACGAGGATTCTGTTATCCCGGATACTGAAAGAGCTTTGTTATCCCGTCACAATATTTTGTTTTTAGGTTTACGCGGACAAGCAAAAACGCGTATGGCCAGGCAAATGATCCAGTTATTGGATGAGTATATTCCTGTAATTGCAGGCAGTGAGATCAATGATGATCCTCTACAACCCATTTCACGTTATGCCATTGATTTGATTGAAGCACATGGCGACAATACACCTATTGCCTGGCTGCACCGTAGTCAGCGTTATGGTGAAAAACTTGCTACGCCTGATGTTAGTGTGGCTGATCTGATCGGCGATATTGATCCTATCAAAGCGGCAAATTTAAAATTGAGCTTCGCAGATGAGCGTGTTCTGCATTACGGTATCATTCCCAGAAGTAACCGCAGCATTTTTGTAATTAATGAATTACCCGATCTGCAGGCAAGGATCCAGGTTTCTCTATTTAATATTTTAGAAGAAGGCGACCTGCAGATACGCGGTTTTAAATTGCGTTTACCCTTAGACGTTATGTTTGTATTTACAGCCAATCCTGAAGATTATACCAACAGAGGAAGTATCGTTACACCTTTAAAAGACAGGATCGAGAGCCAGATCTTAACGCACTATCCAAAATCAATCGAAACCTCTTTAGCGATCACCGAACAGGAAGCGGATATTTATGATGACCAGTTACAAAGAGTAAAGATCAGCGACCTGGTTAAAAGATTGATCGAACAGGTTTCTTTTGAAGCAAGAGGAAGTGAGCTGGTTGATAAAAAAAGTGGTGTAAGTGCGAGGTTAACCATTGCGGCTTATGAAAATGCCATGAGTGCTGCAGAACGCAGGGCGATCATCAACAACGAAAAACAAACTCAGGTTTGGATCAGCGATATGGTCGGCATCATCCCATCTATTACAGGTAAAATAGAATTAGTGTATGAAGGTGAGCAAGAAGGCCCTTACCAGGTTGCTTTTAATTTATTAGAGAAAGCCATTCGTACACAGTTTGGTTTATACTTCCCTAATCCTGATTCATTAAAGAAAAGAAAAACAAAAGGCAAGGAACAGCAAGCTGAAGAAAGTCCTTACAAAGCGATCACAAGATGGTTCGATGGAGGCAATCATTTGGATACGTTCTTTGAAACAAAAGATGCTGATAAAATACAATTACTGTATAAAGTAGATGGGTTGCATTCGCTGGTTAAAAAATATTATAAGTCGGCTGATGAAAAAGAAGCGGCGCTATTAATGGAATTTGTATTACACGGTTTAGCAGCGCATTCCCTGATCAGCAAAAAAGTATTGGATGGCAAGATTGAATTTAAAGACCTGATGGGCAGTATGTTCAGCATGGGTAGTGAATCTCATGACGACGAAGGTTTTGATGAGATTGATCTGAATTAATACAATAAAAAGGGCTGAAAAAAAATTCAGCCCTTTTATTAAAAAATATTTACTTCCCGTTCTAACTTAACACCGAATTTCTCTTTAACGCTTTGTAAAATATCTTCGCTTAAATTATAAATTTCATCACCGGTAGCAGTTCCGTAGTTGACCAATACCAATGCCTGTTTATCATAACAACCTGCATCGCCTTTTCTAAAACCTTTCCAGCCACATTGTTCTATCAGCCAGCCTGCGGCTAACTTTATATCTCCATTATGAACATCATATCCAACAATACCGGGAAACTTATTTTTTAATGTTTCAAAAAAAGAACGCGAAACCGTTGGGTTTTTAAAGAAGCTTCCTGCATTGCCAATCTTTGCAGGATCAGGTAGTTTACTGCTACGAATATTTATTACTGCCTGTGAGATTGATTTGATACTTAGCTCCTTCACTTTCATCTTTTCCAGCTCATCTTTGATCGCGCCATAACTCACATTAAAATGCGGTTGCTTATTCAGGCGGTAAGTAACACTGGTGATGATAAATTCATTTTTATACTTTCTTTTGAATATGCTGTCGCGATACCCTAATTCACAATCATTGAGACTGAAAGTATGCAACACTTTTTCTTTGATAGAATACGCTTCTAAATAAGCAAACACATCTTTTATTTCTACGCCATAAGCGCCAATATTTTGCATAGGTGATGCGCCGACATTACCAGGTATCAATGACAGATTTTCTATACCTGCTAAATTATTTTCAATACAATACAATACAAACTGATGCCAGTTCTCTCCTGCTCCTGCCTGCACGTATACATGGTGCTCATCTTCTTTTATTTTTTTTATTCCTTTTAATTCATTCTTTAAAATAAGTCCATCGTAGTTTTTTGTAAACAAAATATTACTACCTCCTCCTAATACACTAAAAGAAGAAAGATCAACGATTGATTTTCTCAGATCAAGCAGGTCATGTAATTCTTCTACGGTTTTAAACCTGGAGAAATACCTCGCATGTGCATCTATTCCAAATGTGTTGAATTTTTTAAGCGATATGTTAGCTTGTATATCCATAGTTAAACGCTATCTACATCTGCGATCATTGTTACCGAAGCGAATCTTTTCTCTGTCAGTAGCAAATTAAAATGGTGACGAATTATCTTTTTATACTGTTGTATTTGTTTACTATCTAAAGGCAGCTTTATCAATAACTCCATTAAATATTGATTTCGAATTCTGCCAACAACCGGTGCTGCCGGACCGACTATAAAGTTCCGCAATTCTTTTTGCATTGCTTCACCTAATTTATTAGCAGCGTCATCCACCACTTCTTTTACTTTGTGTTTTAAAGTGATATGAATGATACGGCTATAGGGCGGATAAGCAAATTCTTTTCGGTTCACCAATTCAAATTCATACATTTTTTTATAATCATGCTGCTGCACAAATTGCAATACCGGATGATTGATCGCCGATGCTTGTATCAATACTTTTCCCTGCTCGTCTTTTCTTCCGGCACGGCCGCTTACCTGTTCCATCAATTGAAAGGCCCGCTCATTCACCCTGAAATCTGCAAAGCTTAGCAAACCATCTGCATCTAAAATTCCTACCAGGCTAACCTTCTCGAAATCCAATCCTTTAACCACCATTTGTGTGCCAACTAATACGTCTATGCGTTGTTGTTCAAACAATTTTATCAGGTTATCATGAGCAGATTTTCCTCTTACCGAATCAACGTCCATCCTGGCCACTTTCAATTTCGGAAATTCATCTTCGATCATCTCCTCGATCTTTTCCGTGCCGAAATTTTTCTCTGCCCAGTTAACTGTTCCGCAAGCCGGGCATTCTACTAATTTAGGATAAGTTGTACCGCAATAATGACAATGCAGCTTGTTCGAAAATTTATGCAGCGTCAATGTTACATCGCAATTAACACACTGAGGTAAATAGCCGCAGGTGCCGCAAATAATATATGGAGAATAACCTCTTCTGTTTTGAAAAAGAATAACCTGTCTGCCATGCTCCACTGTTTTTTCGATCGCTTCTTTTAGTTGTGGCGATAACATCACTTTACCTTTTTGCACCACTTTTCTGGTATCAATAATTTCAATGACAGGCAAATGAATGCCGCCAAATCTTTCAAACAATTCTACCAAACCATATTTACCTCTTTGTGCATTAAAATAACTTTCGATCGATGGCGTAGCGCTTCCCAATAAAACTTTGGCTTTAAAAAGCGATGCATAAAATATCGCAGCATCGCGTGCATTATACCGTGGCGCGGGATCCTGTTGTTTAAATGATGGATCATGCTCTTCATCAACAACGATCAATCCTAAGTCTTTAAAGGGCAAAAACAAAGCACTTCTTGCACCTAACACAATTCTCGTCTCGCCTGTTTTTATCTTGTTCCATAATTCAACGCGTTCATTGTTATTGAATTTAGAATGATAGATCGCAATATTACCACCAAAATGCATTTGCAAACGGCGGATCATTTGTGCCGTTAATGCAATTTCCGGTAGCAAGTATAGAACCTGTTTACCTTGTTTGTAATATTCTTCGATCAGTTTAATATAGATCTGCGTTTTACCGCTGCTTGTTACGCCATGCAATAAACAAACACCTTTATCGGTAAAGCTTTCCTTAACTTCTGTAAATGCTTTTTGCTGGGCCGCACTTAGATCAAAATCCGTCTGCATTGCTTTGGGCGGCATTTTGATCCTGTCTACGCTACGTTTTTCTATCAGTAATATTTTTTTATCTGCCAACCCCTTCAATTGCGCGACAGATGCGCCGGACTTTTTCAATAATGCCGGTTGTGTTACTTCTCCTTCTGTTTTTATAAGGTGCAAATAACTCAGCAACAATTCCATTTGCTTTGGCGCGCCACTCCAGTTATTTAAGAGATCAGCCAAAGCTGTCTCGTTATCATATTGTGGATTCAGTAAAACAAAATTCTCTTTTTTGGTTTGATAGCGCTCGCTCAAAGATTCCCAAACCAGACAAACCTTTTTATCTATCAATCTTTTTATTACAGGATATACGTTGTTTATATCCAGCACTTGTTGTACTTCACCTATATTTAGCTGCTTTTTAATTAACAATGCTTCTGCCAATACATATTCCTCATTATCAAAACCATCAAAATCATCACCGTAATCTTCATTGTACAATAAGATGGTTTCGCCGCTTAATTTAAAATGAGCCGGTAGTGCCGCCGCCATTACTTCGCCTTCACTGCACATGTAGTAGTCACTTATCCAGTGCCACAATTGTAATTGCTCAGGGTACAATAAAGGCTCATCATCCAGCAAATTCAAAATATCCTTTGTTGCGTAAGGAGGTTGTATCGTATCAATCGATTTGATGATACCAGCGTAACGTTTGTTTTTTCCAAGACCTACTTCTACCCTGCAACCTACCTGCACTTTCTTTTCAAAAATGTCCGGCACCGAGTAGGTGTAAGTTTTTGGCAATGCCAACGGTATGATCACTTCGCAGTATAACAAGATCTATTGTTCTATTGTTTTATTGTTGAATTGTTGAATTGTTTTTCTCTATGGTATTGTTAACAATTTATCATTAACAATTAATCAATTATCAATCCAGCTTGCTTTATAATATACCAAACGCTCTTCCATTATTTTATATACTTTGTCTCTCAATATTTTCGTATCAGTTATTGCCAATCCTTCAACAGGCACTTCATCTAAATAAATGGCTCTTGATCTTCCCGGTGTTAAAGAGAACATGCTGTTGTAGTTTAATATATCGTAGGTATCTAAAAATAATATTGGCTTTATCGGTGTTTGTGTTTCAATGGCCAGTTTGAAAGCGCCATCGTAAAATTCTTTTAAAGGCTGATGTGTTTCATTGAAAGTCCCTTCGGGACAAAGTAAAACCGATATGCCTTTATTGATCACCGATCTTAATTGCTTTACACTTGTTGCCCTTTTGGATGCGCTGCTTCTATCCACCAAAACCACCACGTACTTATAAAGAAAACCAAATAACGGCACTTTACTTATTTCATATTTGCCAAGTATCCTGAAATTCTGTTTACGCACTGCCTGTAACATGATCGGAATATCCATGTAAGAGATATGATTCACTACAAAAATGTATTGTTTATTTCTGTCGTGCGGCACTTCATATAAGTTCCGGTGAAAAATGGCACACAAAGGCAACTGAATATCCGTCCAAAGCCTGCAGATCTTTAAAATGAAGTTTCCACCCTTGATCTTACCAAAAAATGCAGCTATCACCGTTACAGGGAAGAAAATGAGTAAAAAAGCCAGAAATAGGGCAGCTGTGTATATAGTATATAATAACCTGAGCGGAAAAAGTAAGTAACGCATAACTTACAGCGAATATAATAATAAGTAAAAAGTAAAAAGGCAAAACCGAAAAGTAAAACTCAAAACCTGCTTATTTAGCTGAATATCAATAATTTTGAACCTTCTCCAGCATTTATCCCTTTAAAATACACCTAACACAATGGTAGTAAGTAGTATACTCCTCAATATTTCTGGATAATTATTCATTTTTAATTATCAATTATTAATTAAAAGCCTTACCTTCGCCGTCCTAAATTTGGGTAATATGTTAGCAGTAGTTAAAATAGCAGGTCAACAGTTTAAGGTTAAAGCAGGCGATAGCTTGTATGTACCACATCTTGAAGGTAAACAAGGCGACAAAGTAGAGTTTGCAGAAGTTCTGTTCACTCATTCTGGCGATAAAGTTTTATCTGGAAAAGATGTTAAAGCAGTAGTAAAGGCAGAAATAATTGCCGACCTAATTCAAGGCGATAAAGTAATTGCCTTTAAAATGAAAAGAAGAAAAGGTTTCCGTAAAAAACACGGACATCGTACACAGTATACTCACATTAAAGTAACTGGAATCGCTTAATCAAGTAATAAGTGATAAGTAATAGGTAATAAGTTTTTTAAAACTTATTGCTTACAATTTAAAACGGACAACTTAAAACAATAAACAATGGCACACAAAAAAAGGTGAAGGCTCGGTTAAGAACGGCCGCGACTCGCAAAGCAAAAGACTAGGTGTAAAAATTTATGGTGGTCAACCTGCTATATCAGGCAACATCATTGTTCGTCAACGTGGAACAGTTTATCATCCCGGCAAAAATGTTGGATGTGGTAAAGATTTCACTTTGTTTGCATTGACTGATGGAGTTGTAGAATACAAAAAAGGAAGAAACGATAAGACCGTAATTTCTATCAAACCGATGGAAGTTTTGGTTGAAGCAATCGCATAAATAAATAATTTTTTTTGGTAGTTCGGAAAATGTTTTTAATTTTAAGTATTATTTACTAACCATTTAAATTTTAAAAACATGGCAACTGCAAAAAAAGCTGCGAAAAAAGCGGCTCCAAAAAAAGCTGTAAAAAAGGCTGCTCCTAAAAAAGCTGCTCCAAAGAAGAAAGCTGCTCCTAAAAAGAAAGCTGCTCCAAAGAAGAAAGCTGCTCCTAAAAAGAAGTAGTTTTTGCTTTTTTCAAAGCAAAAAAATATCTAAGTCCTGGTTTTCACCAGGGCTTTTTTTTTGTACCTACTACATTCAACTTTTATTATTTTTGATACATGGATAATTCGCAGATCGCAGATAACTTTTCTTTTCTATCTAAGCTAATGGACATACATGGAGAAAATAGCTTTAAGTCCAAATCCTACGCCATAGCGGCTTACACGATAGAGAAGCTTCCTGCACAATTAAGTGAAACGCCGAGAGAAACATTATTCGGCATTAAAGGCATCGGAGAATCTACCGGTAAAAAAATAATTGAATTATTAGATACCGGTGAACTGATCGTGTTGAAAGAAATGATAGAAAAAACACCACCCGGCATTATTGAGATGTTGAGTATAAAAGGAATCGGTCCGAAAAAAATTGCTACCATCTGGAAAGAAATGCAAATAGAAACCGTTGGTGAATTATTATATGCATGTCAGGAAAATCGTTTAAAATTATTCAAAGGCTTCGGAGAAAAAACACAAACGAACATTCAGGACAACATCGAATTCTATTTTCGAAATGAGGGGATTTTTTTATTTCAGCAGGTAGAAACCGTTTTTTCGCAAATAAATGGCTACCTGGAAAAAATATTTTTTCCAGAAGTTATTAACGTTACGGGAGCCTATAGAAGACAAGAAAGTACCATTAATGAAATCGAATTTGTAGTTACGGCTACCAATGAATTGGTAAAACAGAAAATGCAAAGTGCCAACCCTCCCGAAATATTGGAAGAAACGGCAACTAGTATTCTGTTTAAACTAACAAACGGATTAAAGCTTCGCTTTTATACAGGAGATAAAGCATCTTTTACAGAACGTTTATTCAATACGACGGGTTCAGAAGAATTCATTACCGCCTTTAAACAGCAATATCCTGCAGCAAAATATACGGCAACTGATAATACTGACCGATCCGTTTTTGATAGTGCAGGCATTCAATACATTGAACCTTTTCTCAGAGAAAATGTATCGATCATCGATGCTGCAGTCACTACTTCTATTCCCGATGTGATACAGCCTACCGATATTAAGGGTATCATCCATAGCCATAGCAACTGGAGCGATGGCAGCAATACATTGGAAGAGATGGCAAAAGCAGCTATGGCAAAGGGTTTCGAGTACCTTGTGATCAGCGACCATAGTAAAAGTGCTTTTTATGCTAATGGCTTAACTGAAGAACGTATTCAACAACAGCATTTACAAATTGATGAGTTAAATAGTAAGTTTACTTCCTTTAAAATATTCAAAAGCATTGAATCTGATATATTGAATGATGGCAATCTTGATTATAGCAATAGTATCCTATCTACTTTCGACCTTGTGATCGCTTCAATACACAGTAATTTAAAAATGACGGAAGAAAAAGCAATGCTCCGCCTTATCAAAGCAATTGAAAATCCATACACAACTATTTTAGGACATTTAACCGGCAGGTTACTATTAAGTCGTAAGGGCTATCCTGTTGATCATAGAAAGATCGTTGATGCCTGTGCAGCTAATAATGTAGTAATAGAGCTTAACGCGCATCCCAGTCGCTTAGATATTGATTGGAAACATATTGACTATGCGTTAAATAAAAATGTATTGATATCAATTGATCCTGATGCGCATGTTACGGATGGATTTAATGATATCAGGTACGGTGTATTGATGGCACAAAAAGCAATGGTAACCAAAGAACAGAACCTGAGCAGCTTTAGTTTGAAAGAATTCGATGCTTTTGTAAGTGAGCGAAAAAAATTAAAAAATATTTAAGTGTTGTTTTGCTTTTTCACTTTATTCCAGATAGCGTCCATCTCTTCTAAAGTCATGTCTTGCAATGGCTTTCCGGTACTCGTAGCCGCTGCTTCCATTTTATTGAACCTGCTGATGAATTTTTTATTGGTGCGCTCCAGTGCATTCTCTGCATCCAGGTTTAAGAACCGGGCATAGTTGATCAAGGAGAAAAATACATCACCCAATTCATCTTCCATATGGTCTTTATCGCCTGAAGCGATCGCTTCTTTTAATTCCTGCTGTTCTTCTTCTACTTTATCCCAAACCTGTTCTTTAGTATCCCATTCAAATCCTACTTGTTTGGCCTTTTCCTGCAGGCGCATGGCTTTTACTGTTGCCGGCAATGATTTAGGTACTCCGCTTAGAACAGTTTTCTTACCTTCTTTCAATTTTAGCTTTTCCCAATTGCGTTTTACATCTTCTTCATCATTCACTTTTACATCGCCATATATATGCGGGTGCCTGTAGATCAGTTTTTCACAAACCCCGTTGATCACCTCTTCTAAAGTGAACTTATTTTCTTCGGCGCCAATTTTGGCGTAGAAAACTATATGTAATAAAATATCACCTAATTCTTCTTTGATACCTTTCCAATCATTGTCGGTAATAGCATCCGTCAACTCATACGTTTCTTCGATCGTTAGCTGGCGAAGTGTTTGAATGGTTTGCTTTTTATCCCAGGGGCATTTTTCCCGGAGGTCATCCATTATTTGTATTAACCTTAAAAATTCTTCCGCAGAGTTGTTTGCCATAATATTGATATAGAGTTATGTTAAAAATAATAAAGAATTGTTAGATGTTTAAAGCTTATTGGTAACTATGTGCCATGCAATACTTTAATGGTGTAATTTTACAATGAAATAAAAAACGATGAGCAAAAAACTATTGATTGCCGCTATATTACTCATAACGATCCAATACAGTGCAATTGCACAATATTATTACAAGGATATTTTAGGCACCAAGCAAGTAATGACAGAAAGAAAAGCATTGCAAGACCAGAAAAAGAGAATGGTTACTGTAAAGAGCTTTGAATCTGATGGAACTGCAAGTACAGGATTTTTTTGTGAAAAACATATCAGTAAAGATTACCGCAAGATCGAGACCTATACCAAGTCTTTAGCAACCGGTAGATCTATCGTGACCTCTTTTTTTAACAAGGGTGGACTTTTATTAAAAACGACTGATAGTTCAGAAACCAATTTTTCCAGCATTGTATATGCCTATGACGCAAAAAATAATATCACATCTATAACATCAGTTTCGCGTTCAAATGATGATGACTTTGTTACTTCCCTGTTAGAAGTTCGCCAGTACACCTATAATGATAAATCATTGCCCGTAAAAATGATGCTGATAAGAAATAGTAAAGATTCAATGGAAGTTGATTTTACGATCGATGATAAGGGCAATGTTTCTGAAGAGCAGGAAGTGGCAGTTTACGGCAAACACTATTATTACTATTATGATAATAGCGGCAGGATCACTGATATAGTACGCTATAACCTGATAAAACAAAAAGCCATCCCGGATTTTATATTTGAATATAATGATGCAGGACAAATGGTACAGATGATCGCAACGGAAGAAGGCATCAGTGGTAACTATTACTTATGGAAATACGCTTATACCGGTGATCTTAGAACGGAGGATAAATGTTTTTCGAAAGAAAAGCAATTACAGGGCTATTTTCAATA
>JABDBG010000018.1 GCA_013288745.1 Bacteroidota bacterium | reverse complement strand
CAACTGAATATGGACAAAAAAAGCTCAGAAGAATTAATTAATGCTAATAGGGAACTCGCGTTTCAAAAACAAGAGAAAAAGAACAGGGCTGCAGAATTGGTAATTGCCAACAAAGAACTTGTCTTCCAAAATAAAGAAAAAGAAAATAGAGCAGCTGAATTAGTGATCGCCAACAAAGAACTTATTTTTCAAAATGAAGAAAAAGAAAACAGAGCGGCTGAATTAGTTATTGCTAATAAAGAATTGGCATTCCAAAATGAAGAAAAAGAAAATAGAGCTACTGAATTAGCTATTGCTAACAAAGAGCTTGCTTTCCAAAACGAGGAAAAAGAAAATAGAGCCACTGAATTAATTATTGCCAATAAAGAATTGGCTTTCCAAAATGGAGAAAAGGAAAACAGAGCGGCTGAATTAGTTATTGCTAATAAAGAACTTGCTTTCCAAAATGGAGAAAAGGAAAATAGAGCAACCGAACTAGGAATTGCAAACAAAGAATTGGCATTCCAAAACGAAGAAAAAGAAAATAGGGCGGCTGAATTAGTTATTGCTAACAAAGAATTGGCATTTCAAAATGAAGAAAAGGAAAAGCGTGCAGCAGATCTTGTCATTCTTTCGGGCAATCTAAAAAATGCGAACAGTGAGCTTCATGAAAAAGCGCTATTATTGATAAAGCAGGAAGAAAAAGTGAGGATCGTTAACCAGGATCTTTTATTATTGAATCAGGAATTAGAGGCAAGGGTTACCAACAGAACTAAAGCGCTGGGTGAAAGTGAAAAAAGGTTTCGTAATATGATGGAAACCATACCTCAAATTGCCTGGACAAATACTATTGATGGAGAAATGGCTTTTTATAATCAACGATGGTATGATTACACCGGTATGAATTTCGAAAATAGTAAGATTTGGGGATGGTTAGATGCTATTCATCCGGAAGACCTGGAATATACTTTAGAACAATATAAAGCGATTTTGAAAACCACTGAGGGTGGCGAATTTCAGCACCGAAAAAGACGTGCAGATGGAATTTACCGTTGGCACCTAATTCGTTTAATGCCCATCAAAAATGAAGAAGGCACAGTTCAATTGTGGACCGGTACCGCTACAGATATTCATGAACTTAAAATATTGCAACAACAGAAAGATGATTTTATAAGCATCGCAAGTCATGAGCTTAAAACACCTATCACAAGTTTAAAAGCTTCTCTGCAATTATTGAACAGGATAAAGAATGAACCCCCTTCTCCAATGTTGCCTAACCTGATCGAGCTGGCAAATAAAAGTCTTGATAAAGTTATCATACTCATTAAATATTTGTTAGATGCCAGTAATGTTAATGAAGGACAATTGCGTTTAAATCAAACACTCTTCATATTATCAAAAGCAATCGATGAATGTTGCCACTCCATCAGCATTGAAGGTTTATATAATATCATCATCGAAGGCGATATGGCGCTTCAGGTCTTTGCAGATGCTGAAAGAGTTAACCAGATAATAATAAATCTTGTTACCAATGCTATTAAATATGCACCCGAATCTAAAGATATCAGGATCAGGATCGAAAAAATAAATGATATGGCCAAAGTATCAGTGATCGATAAAGGACCGGGCATTCCTGCCGATAAACTGGCACATTTATTTGATCGCTATTACAGAGCGGGCAGTAGCAGCAGCAGTAAATATTCGGGCTTAGGTCTTGGTTTATATATTTCAGCTGAGATCATAAAAAAACATAACGGTCAGATAAGTGTTGAAAGCGAAGTAGGGAAAGGAAGTACTTTCTGGTTTACACTTCCTACAAAGATGCCACAAGCAGAGGTGTCCTATTAATTAAAATTCTCAATTATTGGTAGAAATCATTCCGCATACCTCCGGAAAACGAAAAATTTTATACAAAATCATATCTCTTACTATTTAATTTGTTAGCCTATTATCATTATTAATTACCAGATATCACAATAAATAAAAGCATTCTTTACTTACTCAGTCTGATCATTCATAGAGGCATACTATTTGATAAGTTTACTAAACGAGCTTGTTAATTTATAAATCTTTAAATATGAAAAAGGAACTTGTATTAAACATTGATGGAAAATTGTATAACAGTAGTTATATCAAACAAGGCAACAAATTTATTGTTGATACACATCACCAAGATTTTAAAGGGATATTAATAGATAATTTTACTTTCCGCGTGAACCACGGAAAAGTTAGTTATTTGCTGATCCATTCTAAGACAGAAGAGATCGGATCTCAGATCGTTAACCAGATTTTATTGAGTGCTTAATACTTTTTCTTTTTTAAAAGTAAATACTAAAGCGATCAAGGACCAAACTAATAATTGCCACCCTACCATTTGCCAGCCGCCGATATGCCAGCTTTTAACACCGGCATAAGTACCCAAAGCTCCTCCCAAAAAATAAGTGGTCATGTAAACAGTATTGATACGGCTATGTGCTGTTTCATCTAATGTATAAATGATCGCGATATTGGTTATCTGAGTTGCCTGCACACCAACATCCAACAACAATACCACCATTATCAATGCAATAATATTATAAGGAAAAACCTGCATCAGGAACACGCCTGCAATCATTAATGATATCGTTATTACCTGTGAACGAGTTGTATGGCCTTTATCTGCAAGCTTTCCAAAAACAGGTGCCAATAAAGCCCCGCCAATAGCCAGGATACCAAACAACCCGATAGTATCTGCGTGGTAATAAAAAGGGTTTCCTGAAAGAAAAAAAGTAAGTGTTGTCCAGAATGAACAAAAAGCACCAAAAATAAAAGCACCAATTAAAGCAGTGCGGCGCAATAATGGAAAACGTTTTACCTGTAAAAAAGTAGATCGTAATAGCTGGCCATAATTACCCTTAAACTCAACAGCTATTGTAGGCAATACAAACCAGGTTAATAATGCAACTGTTAAAACCAACCCGGCAGAAATACCATATACATAACGCCATCCCAACCAATGGGCAATGTAGCCGCTAACAACTCTTGCCGCCAATATCCCGATCAGTACACCGGTAAATACAATGCTTACATTTTTTCCTCTGTTCTCTTTGTCAAGTGCTGCAGCCATCGGCAATAATACCTGTGCAGATACGCTTACCATTCCTAATAAAAAGCTCGTGATATATAACCCATAAATGGTAGTGGTAAAAGTGATGCACAATAAAACTGCTATCAATAATAATTGAAGCATAAATATTAATTTCTTTCTGGGAATTTTATCGCCTAACGGCGTGATAAAAAATAATCCGAGCCCATATCCTGCCTGTGTTAATACCGGAATTAAACCCGCCTTCGTTTCATTGATGTTAAAAGACCTGGCGATATCCTTTAATATGGGTTGGTTATAATAAATATTTGCTACGCAAACACCAGCAGTAATGGCCATAATGGCAATATGTAAACCCGATATCTTTTTCTGTGCTTCCAACCTGTTATTATTTATTGCAAAAATAAGCATAGCAGCATTGTTTGACTCAGCAATATTTTTTTCATTCGTGTATAAAAATTTCATAACTTGACAATAATGATTGTACGCTTTAGAAATATTATCCCTTTTATCATTGTCTCGGTAATACTTTTTTCCTGTACTAAAAAGAAAACAGATACATCTCTACGCACTTATCGCATGGGCTTTCAAAATTTTGCACCTCGCCCCGATTTTAATGAATATGTCCAATCACTTAATATGTGGGCAACCCGTGCCGATGCTGCGATAATAAGTGTGCAATTACCCTGGGATTCTTTATTAGCCGGCGTTACGCCCCAAGCATATATTACCAATAATTATTCAGGCGTAGTTAATTATTGGCGGGCAAAAAATTTCCAGCTCTGGATACTAGTGGATCCTGCGGATGGGCTCGACAGATCTTCCGACGCTCCTATATTGGTTGCTGATAATAAAAGCATAGCGCAAACTCCCATACAACAACTATACAGGAATTACGTAATCGCATTAGACACTATACTGCATCCCGAGCATTTAGGATTTGCGTTAGAAACAAACCTTATAAAAGGCCAATCGCCCGATTCTATTTACCAGGGTATAAAATTAGCAGCCAACGAAGCAGCCGCAGACGTAAGAGCAGTTGATGCACAGGTGAAATTTGATGTAAGTGTACAGGTAGATTATGCCTGGGGTTATGGCAATGGTGGTAGTTTTGTTGGTGTAGATCAGGTTTTTGTAGATTTCCCTTTTATCCAGGAATTAGGTTTGTCTTCTTACCCTTATTTTTCTTTCACTGATCCAAGCCAGGTTCCGCTTAATTATTATTCAAGATTGGTTATAGGAAGATCTATACCTGTTTTTGCTTCAGAAGGCGGATGGACATCCGCTAACATAAATGCAGCAGGAACAATAATAAACAGTACACCACAAAAACAACAGGATTATATCAACCGCCAGGAATTGATATTGGATAGCGCTAAAGCAATAGGATGGTTCTCTCTTACATTTACTGATATTGATCTGTCTGCTATTCCCGCAGGCACACCTGCTGATCTGAATTATTTTGCATACCTGGGATTGGTAGATATTAATTTTCAACCAAAACCGGCATTATCTGCCTGGGACGCCGCTTTTCAAAGACCCTTGCAAGCCGGTCATTAATAAAATAGGCTTTCAAAACAGGGCAACCAATTTTGTTCCTTTTACGATTTAATAAATGAATGAAAAACAGGTTTGTACGTGATATCTCTATCAACTCTTTCCAGCTAATTATTAATCAATCCTGTGGACTGATCATTTTTTATGTACTATCGGTTCATCTCACCAAAGAAAATTTCGGCGCATTAAATTGGGCACTCGCAGTTTTACTAACCGCATTCAGCATTTTATCTTTTGGCATCGATCAGGTATCCATTAAAAAGATCGCCTCGGGCAATGATGCCAGGCAGGTATTGTCTATTTATATATTTCATGTGTTACTAGCAGGTATATTGTTTTATGGTATGTTGTTAACTGGATATTACTTTTTGCATAACCATCTTCCTCAATATTATTTATTGTTGTTTTTAGGGATCGGGAAATTGATGATATTTTTTTCTACCCCCTTTAAACAATTGGCCAACGGCTTAGAAAAGTTCAGGTCACTATTATATATGTCGATCTGCTCCAATATTATCAGAAGTATTGCATTGTTGATTTTTTCTATTATCTATCCTGTAAGCTTTTATACAGTAATTATTATTTTTATTGCGGGAGATATTGCAGAGCTATTGCTTTGTTTAATTGTAACAAAATATATAATTAAAATACCGATCACTATCCAATGGAACAAAGAGACTTATATAGATCTCGTTAAAGAATCAATGCACCTTGGTGGCGTAGCCGTTTTTACTTCTACCATTGCAAGGTTCGATTGGATAGTTCTTGGTTTACTAGCCTCCAATATTATTTTAGCTGAATATAGTTTTGCCTATAAAGCTTTTGAAATGGCAACTATCCCACTATTAGCCATTGCGCCGATATTAATGCCAAGGTTTACAAAGATGTTTCAATCAGAGTCCAATGAAAATGCAAGCAAAGAAAAAGACCTGGCCGTTTTAATACGAATAGAAATCATTGTTGCCTGTCTGATCGCATTGATCATAAATATTATCTGGGTACCTGTTATAGATTTTATTACTCATGGAAAATATGGTACAGTTAATCGGTACATCATTCTTATTTTATCCTGTTGTATGCCGCTACTCTATTTCAATAATTTTTTATGGACGATACTTTTCGCAAAAGGTCGCTTTAAAGAGATATTTCATATAATCGCCATTACATTTATTATCAACATTACAGCAGATATTATTTTGATAATTTTATTTAAAGCAACGGGTGCAGCATTTGCTTATTTACTGGCGCTGCTCACACAATTTATTTTATACTGGAAAAAAACAGACCTGAAGGATGCAGGTAAGCTTTGGCAAACTTTATTTATTATTCCTGCTATTGCCGTTGCAAGTGCGATACTATCTTTATTTTTCTTTCATGATACTGCCCTTGTGTTGATCGGCTCATTGTTAGTTTTTATAGCTATCTTATTGGTAAGTAAACAAGCGCAAAAAAGCGATTGGCAGGTATTCAGGCGAATAACAGGATTGTAGCGGCAACCTATATTGCTATTTTTTCGATTATATCATACATAACTCTGACGAGATTGAAAGGCATTAACAAATTAACTATAAAAGGATGTTCCGATCACTTGCGGGATATGGTAAAGGGTATCGACTGGAAACTACTTATTCTTTTATTGCTATTGCTGAATGTAAAGATGGTTGTAAAAGTTATCGCTGTTATTGTACTCTATTTTCTGCGACCTGATTTTAAGTTTGGGTTTACTATAAAAAATCCGAGGCTCCCCTTGTTCTACATTATTGTAATACTGATCGCTTCATTTAATTTGATCATACGCGGTTTGTTCACAAACCTTAATTACGACCTCGTTTTTGTAACAGGTATTTCTTTTTGGATACTATCGATCCTTGCAATTCACCAGGTAAAACTATCTATCGAAAAAAATGACCCTTCGGTCATTCACCGGACACTATTGGTATTTTTTACTGTAAATATTATATTTTCAATAGCGATGTATGCCCTTATCGTTTGGGAAACAAGATCTTTTAATCCTTTCGAATACCAGGGAGAGTTTCAAAAATATTTTATTAGCACCGGTGATTATATTAAAGGGATTACATTTGACACCTCTACAACCAATGCAGTCATTAGTACGTTTGGGGTATTTTATTTTCTTAGCAGAAAAAATATTATTTACTGTCTGTTATGCATGCTCGTGTTATTATTAACAGGTAGTAACGTTACCAATATTTTATTTTGTGTGGCTTTGATATATACTTTTATTTTCCAAAGCACTAAAGATCAAAAAAGTATTCTTGTTATTTGTGGAATGATGTTGGTCATTTTTTTAGCAAAAGTCTCTCCTGAAAACAAAAATTATCTTTCTGACACTTACGACAATTATTTTAAAAAGGATACAACAGCCGTTCTAAAAAAATTATCCGCTGATCTTAGTCAAACAAATACCGTTGTAACAGAGGAAACAATAAAACAAAAAATAGCAAGAGGTTATCTTGATAGCGTTAACAACTTGAAACAAAATAATAACAAGATAATAGGAAATATAAACCCTGCTTTTGTTTCACAAACAACGGGCAAACCACAGATCCCTGAACCAAATATTAATAAGCCGCCATTTCAACACAAATACATTACTACACAAATGCAGGCTCGGCTATTGCAATATATTAATGAAAACAGAAGCGACTTGCCGCTGTCGACTAGTGATACTTCATTAAAGCATCCGGGGAAGATGGTTGCCTTTGAACAGTCCTCACATTTTTTAATGCAAAATTCAAGGAAATTATTAACTGGGGACGGTATAGGAAATTTTTCTTCGAAGCTCGCCTTCAGAAGTACTGCTATGGATCTGAACGGTGGTTACCCTGAAAAAGTTGCATATATCAGCAATGACTTTAAACATAACCATTTTGATCTTTATCTATATTATTTTTCTAAAACCGATAATATACATTCCCTGGCAAATATGCCCAACTCTGTGTACGATCAGCTTTTAACGGAATATGGACTATTGGGTTTAGTGTCATTTTTTATCTTTTATATTTGGTTCTTTACAAAACATTATCAATATCTCACATATGGCATTCCAATACTTTTAATAATGATGGGCGTATTTCTTATTGATTATTGGTTTGAACAATTATCAGTAGTAATAGTTTTTGAAGTGCTGCTTTTATTAAATATCAAAGAAACAAAACCGTCTCCCATAACAGAACAATGACAGGATCAAAGCCCACCATAACCGTATTAATGCCTGTATACAATGCAGAGAAATATATTAGCGATGCCATCGCTTCTGTATTAGCTCAATCATTTACAGATTTTGAACTGCTGATCATAAATGATGGATCAACAGATGAAACTGAAAATATCATTCGCAGTTTTATTGATCAGAGAATTGTGTTGGTCAATCAAAACAACCAGGGAGTTGCAGCAGCACTGAACAACGGATTACAAATAGCAAGAGCCGAATATATTGCCCGTTTTGATGCAGACGATATCTGTATGCCTCAAAGATTACAGGCACAATACAATTTTCTATCCGGCCATCCCGAATATACAATTGTTGGCACCGATGTGGATTACCTTGACATGAATGATGAATTTATTTTTTCTTACAATGCATTGATGTATTCCAATGAACAAATACAACAGCAGCAGTTTATTATTTGTCCTTTTATCCACTCCAGTGTTATTTATAGAAAAGAAGCCGTTATGAATGCAGGTGGTTATAATATACACGCGCATACTTTTGAAGATCATCTCTTATGGCCTAAACTTCTATCACAAGGTAAAGGCTGTAATCTTCCTGAAAAATTATTACAGGTCAGATTAAACCCTGGTTCTATAACTATCGATGAAAGATGGCGAAGCAGGCGCTTTCACCAGATAAAAAAACAGGCAATTCAAAAAGGAGATATCAGTGAAAAAGATGGCGAAGCATTAATGGCTATTTTAAAAAAACAGGATACGCAAAAAATAAAAGAGGGTGCATATTTTGCTTTGCTATCAAAAAAATATTTATGGAACAACCACCAACCGGCAAAAGCAAGACTCAATATAAAAAAAACACTATCCCTGCATCCAACAGATCTAAGTAGTTACGGGCGCTGGATATTATCTTTTATGCCTGCTTCATTTATTCAAAAGATATATAACTGGCAAAGAGGTATTCAATAAAATGGAGAAAAAAATAAAAATATTTGTAGATGCGCATTCCTTTGACACAGAGTTTCAGGGAACACAAACTTTTATAGAAGGTTTGTATACCGCTTTACTGAAAGACCATCCTGAGCTTGATATTTTTTTTGGAGCAAATAATATGGAACGAATTGAAAAAGCTTTCCCTTTTTTAGATCCTTCAAAAATTCTTCGATACAAAAAAAGAAGATTTTCTTTTTTACGATATCTTATTGATATTCCTACATTAATTAAAAAACATGCATTTGATTTTGCGCACTTTCAATACCTGGCACCTTATCCAATTGCCCATTGTAAATATATTGTAACAGTACACGATGTTTTATTCAATGATTTTCCGAAAGAATTTTCATGGCTGTACCGTTTTAAACGAAATTTTCTTTTCAAAAGAAGTTTACAAAATGCAGTGATCAAAACAACTGTTTCTAATTACTCCCGCAACCGTATAGCCGCTCATTACCTTATACTGCAAGAGCAACTTTACATAATACCTAATGGCGTAAGTGCTATAGCAAATAATTCAGACAGGGAAGATACACGCAGGCAAATAAAGGAAAAGTATGGTATAGAAAATTTTATATTGACCGTAAGCCGTATTGAACCAAGGAAAAACCATTTATTATTATTAAATAAATTTCTTTCGTTAGAATTATATAAACAAAATATATCCCTGGTTTTTATTGGAAAAAGTTCCATAAACGATCCCGCATTAGAAAGCAGGATAGCTTCTTTAACCAAGGAGCAAAGAAAATATTTTTACAGGATTGAGCAGGTCGATAAAGAAGATCTGCAATTATTCTATCGATCGTGTAAACTCTTTGTTTATCCTTCAAAAGCAGAAGGATTTGGCATTCCTCCTTTAGAAGCTGCGGCAAATAAAGCGATGGTGCTTTGTTCCAATGCTACCGCAATGAGTGATTTTACATTTTTTGAACCGGGCATGTTTGATCCGAAAAATGAAAGTGAATTCACCAATAAGTTGAAAAGTATGGCTGCTTTATCGGGAGCTCCTGTTACTACGGAAAAAATAGCTGAAATAATCATTGAAAAATACTCCTGGCATAAAAGCGCGGCAGCATTTTACCAACTCATTAAATTAAACAGCCAATGAGTTTAAAAATTGCCATCATAGGAACTCGTGGAATACCCAACCTCTATGGCGGGTTTGAGCAATTGGCAGAACAGCTTTCTGTAGGATTGGTCAGGAAAGGCTATGCAGTTACAGTCTATAATTCTCATACGCATCCTTTCAAAGAAAGTTTTTTCAACGGAGTAGAAATAATTAAATGTTATGACCCAGAAAATACAATAGGAACGGCGGGGCAATTTATTTACGATTGGAATTGTATACGAGATGCAAGAAAAAGAGATTTTGACATATTGTTATTCCTTGGCTATACCAGCAGTTCAGTTTGGGGTACATTTTATCCGAAGAAACCAATCATTATATCGAACATGGATGGCCTGGAATGGAAAAGATTAAAATATTCAAAACCGGTGCGTTTGTTTTTAAAGTATGCAGAAAAGCTGGCAGTTAAGTATAGCGATTTTTTTATTGTAGATTCCTTAGCCATACAAACCTACCTAGAAAAAAAATACATCATTTTTGAAAGCAGGCATATCCCTTATGGAGCCACAATTATCGAAAAAACAGATGAAACTATATTAAAACACTACAATATCTCGCCACAGAATTATTGTATGCTAATAGCACGAATGGAACCCGAAAATAATATTGAAATGATATTAGATGGTTTCCACAGTAGCAATAGCACCAAAAAATTCATTGTAATCGGCAATACTAATACTTCATTGGGTGAACAAATGCATAATAAGTTCAAGGCCGATGAAAGAATAATTTTTCTGGAAGGCATTTATGATGCCCGAATTACGCACACACTCAAAACACATTGTTCATTGTACTTTCACGGACATAGTGTTGGCGGGACAAATCCATCCCTGTTGGAAGCAATGGCAGGTAATGCGCTTATAGCTGCACATGAAAATGATTTTAATAAAGAGGTTTTAAATAATGATGGTTATTATTTTACAACGGCAAATGATGTAAAACATCTGATTGAGCAAACAGCAAGAGGTGCTGTAGAAGAAAAAATGATACTTAATAATTTACATAAAATAAGAAATAAATATAATTGGCAAAACATTATTGATCAATATGAAAATTTTATTGTCGAATGTTTTAATCAATCAGTAAAATGAAAAATCTTTTTTGTTTAAACGACACAATGGCGAATAAAATCAGTTATTATCACTTACTGTGTTTCCTGATCGCTTTGCCGTTTGACACCTTTTATGGTGATGTGGTTTTAATAAGTTTTTGCATTCATACCATATTGCATATCCGAAAAGATTGGTTGCTATCGTTAATTAACAAAGAATTTCTATTACTAATTTCGCTGTACATATTAACAGCCCTCGGCTTTTTATATAGTCATTATAAAGCGGATGCTCTTTCATTGTTAACAAGACAATTAGCTATTATATTATTTCCTATCTTATTTGTATTAAGTGAGATCGATTTAAAAAAATACAAATTTCAACTTATCAAAATATTCGGTCTTACCTGTACTTTAGTAATAGCATTTTTTTATGCCGATGCATTACATATCATTCATTATTTTCATCTACCCTTATCTTCTCTATTCAGCAAAGAATTTATCAATCATAATTTTTCGCATGTACTAGACCTGCATGCGACTTATATTTCAATGTATGCCGCTTTTTCTATGGCTGCTTTTATCTATTTTTTGATAGCTGAAAAAACATTGATTAAAAGGATAGCTTATAGTATTTGCATACTCATTCTTTTAGCAGGATTAATACAACTGTCTTCCAGAGCAGTTATTGTAGCAATGCTCATTATTATTTTTATTGCCTTCCCCTTTATATTATTGCAAGGCAAAAAAAGAATACAATTTATACTGATCTCATTGACAATATTCATAGCCTCTTTTTGGATCATAAGCAGCCTGGGTTCTTTTAGAGACAGATTTACAGGTGATTTAAAAGATGACCTTACTCAACCTTCTGTTACTAACAGCTTAACGGAACCACGTTTGATACGTTGGCAGGCTGAGGTGGAGTTAATAAAACAATCGCCGGTTATCGGATATGGAACAGGAGCTGAAATTGAGGTATTGAAAGAGAAATATTTTGAAAAAAAGTTATACCTCTCTTACCTGAGTGAATTTAACGCCCATAGTCAATATCTGAGTTTTTTATTGAATCTTGGACTGGTCGGATGCGGATTATTTATTTTCATTCTTTGTTATGGATTCTATAAAGCGATTAAAGAAAAGGATATTTTACTGAGCAGTTTTTTGGTCATTATCGCCGTCACAGCCATTTCTGAAGATATACTGAACCTAAACAAAGGCATATTTTTTTATGGGTTCTTTATTTCCTTATTATTGTTATTTCTGGATACAAAAGAAATTAAAAACATTTCAGTGTAAGCAACCCCATAACCTTTAATCTCGTTTACATAGAACATATTGTCATTTAAAAAAACATTGAATACTGAGCAACAAAACATATTAAAAGTACTGGCATATTTTGATGTCTTCAATTATCCGCTTAATGCTGAAGAGATAAGGTCATTCTATTTTGATCTGAATGAATCGTCTTTTGAAAACGCCGTAAATACACTTGTTGAAGAAAAGATCATTTTTAAACTAAATGGATTTTACTCTTTACAAAACGACCAGTCATTAATCACAAGAAGACTCAAAGGAAATAACTTTGCTCAAAAGCAGATGGCCACAGCTGCAAAAGCTGCAGCGATATTATCACATTTCCCATATGTACGCGGCCTGGCAATTTCAGGCTCTTTATCGAAAAATTTCTCGGATGAAAAAGCAGATGTGGATTTTTTTATAATTACCGCGCCAAACCGCCTTTGGATCGCCAGAACAATAATGCACCTGTTTAAAAAATTAAGTTTTATTGCAGGCAAACAAAATTGGTTCTGCATGAATTACTATGTGGATGAAGCCATGCTGGAGATACCTGAAAAGAATATTTTTACTGCAATGGAAATTGTTACCCTGATTCCGATGTACGGACAAAATATACTTCCTCTATTTTATAACAAGAACGAATGGACAAAAAATTATTTTCCGGGCAGAATGGCTGCTACTTGCAATACTTCTGAGAGCAAAAAAGGATTTTTTACGAGGGCGGTTGAAAAAATATTTAATGGTGATACAGGCAATACAATTGATAATTGGTTAATGAACCTGACAGACAAGCGCTGGAAAAAAAAGACGGCACAAAACCGTATCAATGTAAGGGGGATAAAAATGACGCTGAAAGCAGATAAACATTTCTCTAAACCAGACCCTACTAATTTTCAAAACAGGGTGGTACAGCAATATGAAAGTAAATTAAAAGAAATAGTTTCTGTTGTTATAGATTAATCACTATGCCCTTTTTTGAAAGGATATGATATAATAGTCGCCGATGAATTTCCACGGCCATTTTCTTTTCCATTTATTTTCTTTTGATACAAGCAATGAATACAGTTTCGGATGCTTTTCAGCAAATCTCTCTATGTATGAGGGAGGAACGATCGTACATAATCCTTCAATAGCTAAAAGATCGAATTCATTTTTCAGGTTTTTGATAAGATAAGAAGGATTGTAATACCAACAGTTAAACTGAATCCCCTCTACTTGCGCCCTGGTTCCTTTATCTCCGGAAAATCTTCTAAAGGCCGTTTTAAATTTGCCTTTAAAAAAAAGCAAAAATTCCCACAAACAAAACTTAGGCAATATCACCAATGTTATAATCCCCTGAGGTTTTAATAAAGAAGAGAAAGAACTCAACACCTTATCTAATTTACTGGTACAATTCAGTCCTGCAAAATTCGAAAAGATCATATCGTATGGGCCTCTGTGTTCGAGCTTTTCCAAATCAGTGAATGAACACAATTCATTGGTGATTTTATTATCAAGAGAAGACACTTTTACTTTTTGTTGCAATATTTCCTGCATTCCTGCTGAAATATCCGTCGCATGAACATGATGACCTTGTTGAGCTAACCAAATAGCATCTTCACCGGTGCCACTGTTTAATTCCAGAATAAAACTATTTGTAGTCAGGTATTCAGATAATTGCGCTCTTACCCTTTCCCGCTTGTAATGAATAATCGTATTATCTGCATATATTTTATCGAATACAGCCGATTGCTTACCAAAAGCATTACTTGCCTGCTGTTCATTTATGGTAGATGACGAACTCATGCAGGATTTTTTTCGAGTTGTTGCAGTTTTATTTTTTCAATAAATGTTGCAGGTGCATAATACAATCCAGATAAGATCTTTTTGATAATAGTAAAATTCAATTTTGCATGATGTGTAAAGAGTTGTCGCAGGTTTTCAAATGCGATATGTTTACGATAACTCTTATGAACATAACTATGAAGCTGTTTATAAAAAGCAGGCTGATAAGTATTCCGGAACATCAGTGCCATTTCATCAGAATCTGTCCAGTTAGCTTTATGATGTAATTCGTTTTTTACTTTTTCGTAAAAGCCTGTGCCCGGTAATGGATAAGAAACAGAAATGCCAATTTCATAGGGCAATAATTTATTGATCATTGCGATCGTTTTTTCTATATCTTCTTTTGTCTCACCCAAATAACCAAACTGAATAAAAAAAGATGGTTTTATATGATGCTTCTTTAATAAGCTGGTCGCTTCATATATCTGGCTTACTAATGTTCCTTTATCCATCGCGTCTAATATTTTTTGCGAGCCGCTTTCGGCTCCCATCCAAACATTATCGCAACCGGCTTTGGCGAGGTCAACAATATAATTTTCCTGCACTAACAGATCCGCCCTTGATTGTATCTTAAATTTAAAATGTAGTTTTTCTTTTTCAATAAGCGTAGCAAATTCATTTACCCACCCCGGCTTCAACCCAAAAATATCATCACAAAACCAGATATGGTCGAATGCATATTTTTCCTTCAGCATTTTTAATTCATCGATCACGTTTTGCGGAGAACGTGAATTATATCGATTACCATAAATAGGCTTAGCGCACCAGTTACATTTGAACGGACACCCTCTTGTTGTACCCATGTTCATAGAAAAATAGCCTGCGTTCTTTAACCATGATCTGCGGTATGGTTCCATGTCAATAAGCTCCCATGCAGGAAAAGGCAATTCATCAAGATCTTTCATCACGCTTCGTCTTGTTGTTTTTACAACTGAATCATTATGCTTAAATGCAATTCCCTGAATACCAAAAAAATCATGTTGCTTCTGTTCAATATTTTTTACCAACTCTGATAAGGTCAATTCTGCTTCTCCCAATAAAATAAAATCCGCCCCTTCATTCAAATACATTTCAAATCTGTCTGTGGAATCGGAACTGGAAACTATTACGGTACATCCCCTTGCCTTCGCATACTGGATCATTTTGAACGCTGCTTCCCGCATATTTGTAAGGCACATCTTGGTGAGGTAATTAAACCCATCATCATAGATCACAAAAAAATCGGGCATTGTATTTTCAAGGACAGGGATTACTTCTTCAGGTTTATGAACAAACATTGTATCAAATACCGAAATGCTATGGCCGTTTTTTCTCATGGAAGCCGCTGCATACAAAGTTCCTAATGGAGCATATGGCTGACCTATCGACCATTGTTTTTGATCGAAGCGTAAAAAATAAGAATGTGAAAAAAGTATTTTGCTCATGCTTTAATGATACTGGTTCTTTACAACTATCCAATAAAACGGGGTTTTATTAAATGACAATTTATTATACCACGATGAGGGGTCAAATAAAATTTTATATTGAAATATAGTCAACTCATTTAATGTGTGGTGAAAATAATATGCTTCCATCCCGGAAAATCCTATTGAATCATAATACTGTTTAGTTCGTTGTTGCGCCAATATAACTTCAGCTACATCGTAAAAATTTGTATCCAAAATATGCACTTCCCCCTGCGGCGCTAAATGTTTTAAAGCTATTTCTATTATTTTCTTTATCGATTCAAAATATTGGATCGAGGCTGCAAATACTATAATATCAAATTTTTTATCTAAAAATATTTTATCATCTATATCGCCGGTGATAAAACTAAGATTTTGAACAGTACCAAATAACTTGCGTGCTTGTTCCAGCTCTATATTATTTAAATCCAAACCAACTACATCAGCGGTGGTATGCGTTGCCAACTGGGCTGATAGCCAGCCGTTTCCACAACCTACTTCGAGTATATTTTGTATCCGGCCTTTTTTCTTTATATACTGTAATAATTTTTTGCAGGATCTTTTTCGAATCGCCCACTCTTTATAAAAAGCATGCGAAGAACTGATTGACGGAAGGCGCAGCACTTCTGAATCGCTATACGTCCTTCCTTCTTTTTTGCGAAGCCCGGTATATTTATTCGCGAAAATATCATTTTGCATCACCATCGTTTAAAAAGTATGATTAAAAACCCTGCACTTCCGGTTGCCTGTATCTCCACAACTGTTGCAATGCTTTAATCTCATAAGGGTATTGATAGAAACCTGTTTTATATCGTAAGCCCGCTGTAAGATGCATTAATTTTCGCTTTAGTTTATTCAGGCGTATATCCGCAACCGTTGGGTAATAGCCATTCAACACCGTTTCAAAATTTCGGATCTTATCGATCATCTCTGGTGTTAACCAAGGAGTAAGCGGGTTACGGCGCATATCAAACCCCTCCCATTGCGGGCTCGCCCAATCTTCCAGTGTTTTTGGATAAGTAAAACCTGTCTTTAAAACATTGTCGTACAACTCGGAACCTTCTGTAGCAACAGGACTGTAGGTATATAAAATAATTTCCGTTCTGGGATTGACAGCTTTTACTTGTTTAATAAAATTGATATCGAACTCGATCTGAGCCATCACTTGTTCAGGAGTTGGGGCCGGCATTCCCAACACGAAAGAATATTCAGGGATGAGGTCGTATTTTTTTAACCGTTCGGCAAAGCGCAATATCTGTTCACCACTTTGTGTACCGCCCTTATCCATTTGCTTTAACACTTTATCGTTGCCGCTTTCAGCGCCGAAAAAAATTATCCTGCAGCCCGCTTCCCTTATAAGCGCCAGCGATTCATCTTTGAATTTATCCATCGTATCAATACGTGCCATTCCCCACCAGTTCATTTTTTCCGGCAGTATCAATTTGGAAAATTCAATTGTACGTTTTTCTGAAACAAAAAAATTGTTATCATGAAATTCAACAGCATCAGCGCCCCATTTATCTTTTATATATTTAACATCACGATAAACATGTTCGGCAGATTTAGCTTTCCACCTTGCTTCATACGTTGGCACAACTGCGCAAAACGAACAGGTAAACGGACAACCAATGCTGGAATGATAGGCCATTGTCCGGTTACCCAAAAATGTTTTGCCCAAATATTTTTCTACAGGATAAATTTCATTCAATCGGTCGTACGGTAATGAAGGAAGTGTATCCTGTTCAATAAGGTCTTCTTTAACCGTTTTAATAACATTATTATCTGCGGTCTTATAAATAATATTTTTGATCAGTTCATACGGCGTATTGTTTTCCAACGCATCGATCAATTTGGGAAATGCATGATCGCCCGGGCCGTTCACTACAAAATCGACGTACCGCGAATTCAATACTACCTTAAAATGGCTGGTAGGAAAATAGCCACCCCAGATCATTATTGTTTCCGGAAATTCTTCTTTTATTTTTTTTGCAAACGGGATCGCCTGCTTTGCTTGCGGACCTGGCATAACTGTAAACCCGATATATTTATACTCACCTGTCGCGAGATATGACCTTAATTTTTCAAACGGAAATTCTTCCCGGTTACCATCAACAATTGTCCATCCATATTTGCCATCAATAGAAGCTGCAATATTCAGTATTGCATTAGGGAACCGATGTTTGGCAAAAGCACTTGTTGGATTGAATAAGATAATTTTGTTCATACAAGTTTCAAACGAAAAAGGAAGATAATTGGTTGCCTTATTTTATCCTAAAATAACACTATTTTCAGATAGGGCAACCATACTGGTTAACAATACGTTACAGATAATATGCAAACAGTCAAAAATTACCTGAAAAACAAATTTTTTAAGGCAAAAGAGACCAATCCTGAGCGGGCCTATGATATTTGGGCCGGCAGCTATGATGCGCAACCCGATAATTTAATGTTGGTACTCGATAAAGAGGTTTTTCAAAGTTTATTAAATGGTATTGAATTAAAAGATAAAATTCTTGTTGATATCGGTTGTGGTACAGGCAGGCACTGGCAAAATTTGTATGATAGTGGTCTGCAAAAAATAATAGGTTTTGATGTATCTGAAAAAATGCTGGATCAATTAAAACAAAAATTTCCGAAAGCAATAACACATCGCCTGCTCAATAACAATTTGTACGACCTTACAAACAATTCCTGCGATATTGTAATTTCAACATTGGCCATTGCGCATATTAAAAATGCGGCAGAAGCTTTGTCAGAATGGACAAGGGTGCTAAAGCCTGGAGGTGTGATCATTATTACAGATAACCATCCAACAGCCTTGGCAAATGGGGCAGACAGAACTTTTAAACACAATGATAAAAAAATAGCCATCATCAATTATGTTCATTCGATTGACAAATTAAAAACTATTGCTACTTCACTCAATTTGAGTGTAACAAAAGTGGTAGAAAGAAATATTGATGATTCCTTGAGATCGTATTATGAAAAGCAACAAGCGATCACTGTTTTTGAAAAATGGAAAAACACACCAATCATCTATGGCATCCAATTAAAAAAACCAAATGATATTAGCTAATGTACAAGTTGTTGGTGAAGCTGGTAAAAAAAATATCCATATCAATAATGGATCGGTTGCAGCTATTGCTACAGAATTAGCAGCATCATCTTCACAGGAAAATATTATTGAATTTGAAAATGTTATCGCATTCCCCGGCTTAATAAACTCTCACGATCACCTCGATTTTAATTTATTTCCGCAGCTGGGCAATCGCATTTATAAAAACTATGTAGAATGGGGAGATGATATTCATGAAAAAAATAAAGCTACTATCAATTCAATTCTTGCAATTCCTAAGCAGCTTCGTACACAATGGGGTGTTTATAAAAATTTGCTGAATGGTGTTACAACGGTTGTTAATCATGGAGAAAAACTGGATATTCCTAATAGCATCATCACTGTATTTCAAAACAGCTACTCGTTACATTCTGTTAAATTGGAGAAGGGATGGAAATATCAATTGAACAGCCCGTTTGCAAAAAAATACCCGTTTGCAATGCATGTTGGTGAAGGAACAGATATTGATTCACATGATGAGATCGATGAAGTGATCAAATGGAATGTATTAAAAAGAAAGATCGTTGGTATACATGGCGTGGCGATGGACGAAAGACAAGCAGCTTCGTTTCATGCTTTGATTTGGTGTCCTGATTCAAATTTCTTTTTGTTAGGCGCTACCGCTGCGGTCAATAAACTCAGGATGGCCACCAATATTCTTTTTGGTACAGATTCTACGGTTTCTGCTAACTGGAATATCTGGCAGCAATTGCGTACAGCAAGAGAAACAAAATTATTGACGGATAAAGAATTGATAAACGCCGTCTCAACAGCACCTGCTGCTATATGGAAACTCAATAATACCGGGGCAATAAAAGAAAACAATTACGCAGATATTGTAATTGCTAAAGAAAAGATCAACCCTGATACTGCAAATGCTTTTTTTGCGGTAAACCCTGAAGATATATTGCTGGTATTACATAAAGGCTACATTGCCCTTTTTGACGAAAGCTTACTGCCTCAATTAAAAAATATTTCGGTAGGGAATTATAGCAAAATATTCATCAACAAAACCGGGAAATATATTATCGGGAATTTGCCATTGCTGATCAAAGAAATAAAAAAATACAACCCTGAGAGTTTTTTCCCAATAGAAATTGAATAATATAAAATAAATGGAAGCAGACCTTAAAAAGACCTATAGTAAAGACCGTTTTTCTAACCCTTTGTTATGGGTTGTATTCGGTGTGTATATACTTATTGCCAGCTTTACAATGTATCATCATGAATTATGGGGAGATGAATTTCACAGTTGGAATATTGCCAGGGGAAGCAATAGCTTTTTCGATCTCATCCACAACAGGCGAAACGAGGGGCATCCACCGGTTTGGTATATTGTTCTTTGGATCATATCAAAGTTTACGCATAACCTGGTATATGTTCAAATAGTTCATTTGTTATTTGCCATACTGGTAATTTTTCTCATGCTTTTTTATTCTCCATTACCAACCGGCGCTAAGGTCCTTCTTCCTTTTGGCTACTATTTTATTTTTGAGTACGCCATTCTAAGTCGCAATTATGTATTGGCCGTTTTAGCCGGTTTTCTTATTTGCATCATTATAAATAAAGAGTTTAAGTATAAGTTGATCGTATATTATTTATTACTTTTTTTTATGAGTAATGTACACCTCATGGGTATGTTGCTGGCTGGCAGTTTGCATTTGTATTTTCTGATCTCTTCCGTTGAACAAAAGAAAAAAAGAAGTTTTGTTGCCTTGCACTCTTTGTTGGGTATACTTATTTTTTTACCGGCTTTACATTTTATTTCAGAGCCGGAAACACACCAGGTATTAACAGCATGGACATTTGCCCGCTGGAACCCAAGTATATTTGCCATTGCCCTGCAAGCTCCTTTTCGCGCCTTCGCACCTATGCCGGCATGGTGGGAGTACAATTTTTGGAATACGCAGTTTCTATTACTATTACATCCTACCTATAGAATATTAAAGATCATTAGCCCATTATTTGCTTTTACATTTGTAGGGGCGGGCTGCTATATTTTATATGATAATAAAAAAAGTCTTGTACTCTTTGTAGCCAATGTAGTAGTAACTTTTATTGTAGGTAATATTTTTGTACTTGGAACCGAAAGATATTGTGGTTTTATTTTTATAGGCTTTATAGTAGCCTTCTGGATGTATTGTTATGATACCCCGGTACAAAAAAATAAAAAGATATTAGTACTTGTTCTGCTATTCATACAGTTAATAGCGGGTGTTTTTATAGTATCAAAAGATATTACTCTCCCTTTTTCTAATGGCTTCAGGGTAAAAGAACTGATAGACGAAGTACCGCCTAACGAAAAAATGGTGACCGATTTTTGTGCATTAAATACGATATCTGCCTGTATGGATAAACCCTATTATTGTGTAGATGTTGAAAAGAGTCTCTCTTTTATTGTATGGGGAAATGAGAAAGCAATGCTGGATGACTCCACCCGATACTGCGATGGACTAGACTATCTTTTTAAAAAAGACCGTATCAAAACTGTTTACGTCATATCAATATTACCACCTGCATTGTTAAATAAAACAGATAAGAAATTATTCTCTTCTTTTCATGTTGAGCTTGCCGACAAGAGAGATGGCGCAATAGATAAAGGCAGTAACCTATACCTCTATAAAATAAGTGCATTATAAATGATCATTGCCGCAAAACCATGGACGAAAAAATATCCGCCTAAACGAATACTGGCGATTCGCCTACAAGCAATGGGCGATATGGTGATCACTTTACCATACCTGCAATATTTAAAAAATCATTTACCTGAAGACACGATTATTGACTTTATCACAAGAGAAGAAGTTAATAGCATTCCTAAAAGCTTGCAGCTTTTTACCAATGTCTATTCTATTGGCGGGGCCAGAAATTTTAAAAAACAATTTTTTTACACGCTAATATTATTGCCGAAATTATTACTGCACAGGTATGATATTGTAATAGATCTGCAAAATAATAACATAAGTAATTTAATAAGAAGAAGCCTTTTTCCAAAAGCATGGTCTTCCTTTGACCGGTTTTCTCCATTGGCAGCAGGTGAAAGAACAAGGTTAACTATTGAAGCGATCGGTTTAGGCGCGTGCGATATTGATCCAAATTTTATAGTTAAAGATGCGACTGCAATTTTATTAAACAATGGATGGAATAAAAACAATGAGCTGATCGTACTCAACCCCGCAGGGGCGTTTGAAAATCGTAACTGGTCGATAGATAATTATGTACGCTTCGCGAACCTGTGGCTACAGCAATTTTCCGATGTGCAATTTTTAATTATGGGCACAAACTTTATCGGGGAAAAAGCAGCTTATCTAAAAAATAAACTGGGCGATCAATTGATCGATCTTACCGATAAAACAAGTCCCGCTCAGGCTTTTTCAATTCTTCAAAAAACAAAAGCAGTTATATCGGAAGATTCGGGGTTAATGCATATGGCATGGGTATCGGGCATTCCAACTATTGCTCTTTTTGGTTCAACAAGGAGTGATTGGTCAAGACCCTTAGGAAGAAATAGTTTTTTCTTTGATTCATCAGATCTGGAATGTGGAAATTGTATGCAAACTTTTTGCAGGTATGGCGATAATCATTGTATGACAAGAATTTCTCCGGAGGCGGTTGTCGAAAAAGCTGCGGCCATAATTAAAAATCTCCAAACAGCTTAACCATCTTTGTTGCGCAATTGTCTATTGAACTAAACAATACCGAACTGTATTCAATATGTTCATCTTGCAAAAGATCAATTGATTGTCCTAGCATACTAATTTCATTGGTAACAATATGCCATTGATCAATAGCCGCGTTCATCGGTTTACTAAAACTAATTACATGAGCCCCCGCATATAGTGCTTCAATACAAACAACACCAAAACCTTCGTAATTAGACGGATGAAGAAATATTTTCGATCGCTTCATTAACAACAAAACTTCTTCATGTGGTATTTCGCCAATCAATACAATATTCTTTTCTACTTTATGTTTCGCGATAAGCATTTTTAATTTTTCTTCTTCCGGTCCGGTGCCACTTATTACTGCATTAATAAAAGGAAATTTTTCTTTTAGCGTTGCGATGATCTGAATAAAGACCTCATACTGCTTCAATGGAATAAGCGAGCCCACACCCAGTACATCAATATTCCTTTCGGGCATATTGTTTGTAAATTGAGCGGGGTCAATACCGGGCGTAATAATATGTGCAGGTAATATATGATGGTTTTTATTAAATTCTTCCGCAATAAAATCCGATAAGGCGACTAACTCATCCGGCTGAGGTTTCGTCCGTTTAACATGCTTGTTTTCTTTTCGCGCATCCTGTCCTAGTATCCAGCAACGGTGTTTGATAGTATATTTTTTACCGAATCTGTTTCCAATTAAAGCACATTCACCTGCCCAAAAACTAAGAATGCCTTTTACGTTATTCTCTTTATTTATTTTTTTTAGATATATCCATGTTCTTATCCATAAAAGCAAAGTGAAGAATTTCCCTTGGGTTCTAGCTCCAAAACTGATCACTTTGTTACCGTACCATTCATATTCAGACTTGATGAATGGATACTGCAATGCAACAATAATTATTTTAATGGAAGGAAAATTTTTGTTGATCGCTTTTATCAGATTTTGCTGTAAAGGCAGGCAAGTGCTATCTTTTTCATCCACGGCAAAACCCGGACTAATTAGTATGAATGTGGGCCGTGTATCTCTCATCTAATGAAATTACTTTATTACAAAACGAAAGACTTTCTTTGTTATGTGTTATTAATATAATGATTTTACCTGCTTCTGCAAGGCTCCTAAAATAATTCAGCATACTATTTTCAGAAGCCCTGTCTAATTCGCTGAAGGGTTCATCTAATATTATCATGTCGGCATCTTTATATAAAGTTCTTGCAAGCATTATACGTTGCCGTTGGCCGCCACTGATATTTTTGCCATTCTCGGTTATGACCGTATCTAATCCTTCGGGATATTTTTCTATCAAATTGTAAAGTCCGGTTATTTTAATAATGTTGTCTAACTTATCTGCGTCGTATACATCTTCAGACAATAAAATATTGTTCCGTATGGAATCGTGAATAAAAAACGGTTGTTGCTTATCGTAGGCAATTTTATTCCAGTGCTGTTGCCTTTCACCCGCAGTTGTTTCTGTATCATTTATAAAGATTCTTCCCCGTTGCGGTTCTATAAACCCTAGCAACAAATTAATGATAGTAGTTTTCCCTTTGCCTGATACACCGCTGATACCCGCCATATCCCCTTTTTCAATATCGAAAGAAAAATTACTTAACACCGGTTCATCTTTATAACTAAAAAAAACTTTTTTAAATGCTACAGAAGAAACGGAAGTAGTGGTTGATGTACTTTCTGTTATTTTGACTGTACTACTTTTTAGCAGCGCATCTATGGCAAAACCAAAAGTTTTCATTTGCCCTGTACTGTTCAATATTTTTACAATGCCGGGTATAATTTTATAGGCTGCCGCCATGAACGCACCAATTGTTATTACCTGAACAGCTCCCCCTTTTGCTGTAAATGAATTAATAAGTATAAGAACGACAAGGCCGAATATAGCAAATACTTCTATCAGCCGCGACGGCATATTGTTTATGGATTGTTGCTCAGCAAAAAAATCATTCAATGTTGCCTGGTTGGAATAATAGCGATTGATAAAGAAATGCTGCCGCTTATTAATATTGCTTTCAATAAACCCTGAGATAGCTTCATAAAGGCTTTGCTGGGTTTTTTCATTAATTGTCTTTGCTGTTTTGCGCAGCCGGTGTATTTTTTTCTTTAATAAGATCCCGCTTAAAATAATCGGCGGAGCAAGTATTATTAATAATAATGGAAATAATACCGGGTTATAAATTAATACAGCTGCAATAGTTATAGATATCAATATAGATTGACTGATGATCTGTTGAAGGCCGCCTATAATATAATGGCCAAATTCAATTGGGTACTGCGCGATCTTACGGCTATGCACAGACGAATCAACCGACACATACTCGCTATAACTTCCTGAAAAATAAAGCTGCATGTTATTGCGTGAAAGCCGCGAAGCCACCTGGTAAACATACCGGAACTGGTTACGGAAAACACTGAACCCAAACATATTTTTAATACTAAAAAGCACAAAGAAAATCAGAATGGGGACAACAGGATGTTTATCAAGAAAAGTAAAAAGAAAAACATTTTCTATCGTTACCTGGTGTGGTGCTGTATAAAAGTGTGCCAGGTATAACAGTATGGCCAGGAAAGAAATATCCAGTATACTGACCAATATATCCATCACTACCAGCTGGATGAACCGGATTTTTTCTCTGCGCGAAAGAATCGTAAAAATATCTGTTATCGTTTTTTTCAACTAATTTTTATAGGGGGTTATGTTTTATGAATCCATGTTTAAAAGATGAAAGCAAATGCCTTGGCTTATCTCCATTAGCGATTGCCTTAGCGAAGTATTTAATTGCCCGTAAATAATTTTTTTTATACAAGTTTTTTTCCGCTGCTTCAGCAAGATGATGTGCATATTGGCGATGCACTAGTTTTTTAATACTATTATCATTGCAGCTCCGGTAAAAAAAACCGTACACATTTGCCGTCCGCTCAGGGCCATTAGTGAATGTGTTAGTAGTTCTGCCAGGATGATCCCTTACACGCACCAATACAGAAGTTAAGGCCAGGGCTTCCGCATGCATGGCCAATCGTAATACAAATTCATAATCTTCGCGACAAAACAATCCGGCATCGGAATTAAAGCCACCGATCTCATCAAAAAGTGATCGCAGAAGCATTACAGAACAGGTAGCAACGGACGCTTCATAAGTGATGACTTTAGGAAGTATCCATCCTGAAAAAGGATGATACGTTCCGCTTTTGCTTGGAATTGCCGTGCCTGTCTCGTTCATCAATTCAAATCCTCCATAACACCATTGCTTTGCGTCTTTTTGCAAAGCAGCCAATTGCAGCTCCAGTTTTTGCGGAACCCAGGTGTCATCCGAATCAAGAAAAGCTATCCATTGCCCCGAGCCCGATTTCACACCAATATTTCTAAGCATGGCGATATTGCCACAATGCGGAAATTCTATTATGCGTACCCTTTTATCTTTTATAGATCGTACCATATCTACAGTACTATCTGTTGAACCATCATCTACTATTATCAATTCCCAATTGGAATATGTTTGCGCTACAACTGATGCAATAGTATCCTGTATAAGTAAACTCCGGTTATAGGTAGGGATTACAATGGTAACAAGCGGCTGTACAGAAAGAATATTTTCCTGATCTGGTTCGCGTAACAATAAGTTGTTTGAAAGTGTTGACAAAATTTGAATACTCATTTAAAAATGATAGTATGCCCTATACTTCTTTTGTATTAAGCGATAAGCGAAAGGGTTTTAATATTGTTCTCCATATTATTTTCATGTCTAACTTTATCGACCAATGCCTCAAATAAAAAATATCTAACCCAATGCGATCTTTTATTTCCTGTATATTTTCTGTAGCGCCTACATAGCCCAATACCTGCGCCAGGCCTGTGATCCCTGGTTTACCTTTATGACGTCGTTCGTAATGATCGATCTGTTTGCGGTATTTTAAATTATCATTTACCATATGCGGCCTTGGGCCGATAACAGACATATCGCCCATCAACACATTAAAAAATTGCGGTAATTCATCAAGATAATGATCTCTTAAAAAACGACCGACCGAAGTTATCCTTTTATCGTTTCTCCTGGCAGGTAAAATATCAGCATCGGCATTTACAACCATTGATCTGAATTTTATGCAGGTAAATAATTCTCCGTTGCGTTTATTTCTTTTTTGAAAAAAGAATATCGGACCCCTCGAATCGATCCATATAAAAATGGCAATAATTGGCATTAGCCAGGAAAGGACCGTAACAATCATAATTATTGAAAATAATATATCGAATCCGCGTTTTATTCCTCTGTTAGCTATTCCATCTAAAGGCTGTTGTAATAATGAGGTAGTAATCGCTCTTGTATTGATGAAACCTTCCAACAGGTTTTTGTACCCGGGAGTATACAAATTATCTGCCTGAACAGTATCTGCGTAAGTATAAAAGATGTTAGCGGATGTTGTTTTCTTCTGCATAAAGATTGTATAGAGAAATAATCGTTAAATGCGCCTATTCGGTTGCCTTCAACATAAAAAAAGCTTACTTGTTTTAAGGTCTGTATCCTATTGGAAATAGTTTATATATTATAATTACTCAAACCATCATAAAGTAGTTATAAAGCAACGTTTCGTTTATTTATAATATCTATCTTTATGAACGTCTTTATAATTATTTATTAAACAATTATACCCTGGCACTACCTTTCGATGAAAAATACAATACACTTTTTTTGGATATTCTTTTTTGCGCTTTGCATTTACACAGTGCCCGCTATTGCACAGGAAAGCTTACTCCCACAGGTAAATAACTGGATAAATAATAATAATAAAAAGCTGGGATTAAACAATTCCGATCTTGCAGAAATGAAGGTTGTAAGCGCTTCTGCAACTAACAATTTAACGTTTGCCTATATTCAACAATATTACCTGGGATTAAAGGTCCACAATGCTATTTACTCACTTTGTTTTGATAGTAAAGGAAACATGGTAAGTAATAAAAGCAGATTTATTGATAAAATAGAGACTAAGGCAAGCAATGCAACGCCCTCTATTACTGCAGCTGCAGCTGTTGTAAAAGCAGCCGTTTATCTTAAACTGGCAAGTCCTGTTGGACTACAGATCGTTTCAGACAAAAGAAACACCGATACATATTATGTGTTCACTGCTGCCGGAATTGCCAAACAAAACATTATTGCCGAATTACTATGGGTTACAATTGATGATGGTAAAACTGTAAAATTAGCTTGGAATATCACGATAAATGAATTGAACAGTCCGGATGATATGAATGTAAGAGTAGATGCAGTGACGGGACAAATTATCGATGCAGATAATTCTACTTTGTACGAAAAAAATAATGCGAACAAAAAAAACGGCAGTTCTCAACAACAAATAAAAAAAAATGCAAATCTGCTGGCAGCTAATTACAGTCATCCTGATGCAATCCCTAATGCCACTTACAATGTAATTCCTTTACCTACTGAAGCTCCGTCATTTGGGCCTTTGGCGATAGTGAATAACCCTTGGCTAAATGCAGGAGCCGGCAACCCTGTTACTGTTTTTGGATGGCAGTCTGATGGCACAACAAATTATAATTATACAAGAGGAAATAATGTAGTTGCATATGATGATACAGCAGCTTTGGACCATCCGGGCCATAGCGACACTTCTTCTACTTCATTACCTGATCTTTCTTTTATTAAAACACCGGATTTTACCATGCAGCCGCATATTACCAATAATATGCGTGCCGCCGTTACCAATTTGTTTTACGTAACGAATATGATGCACGACATTAGCTATCAATATGGATTTGATGAACCTTCAGGTAATTTCCAGGTAAACAACGATGGCAGAGGCGGTGTGGGAAACGATCCTTTGAAAGCAGAAGCGCAGGATGGAAGCGGCATTGATAATGCAAATATGGACACCCCGCCTGACGGGCAATCACCGCGTATGCAAATGTATTTATGGGATCCTCCTGCAGATTCTTTAATAGTTAATTCGCCTGCCGCTATAGCGGGTAAATACCTGGCGATACAAAGTGCCTTTAGTACGAATAATTTATCAACAACTGCTACAACAGGAACAGCTATTTATTTTGATGACATGTCAGCCAGTACTCATTTCGGTTGTGTAGCTCCGTCGAATAGTCTTACAGGAAAAATAGTACTTATTGACCGCGGAACTTGCAATTTTACATTGAAAGTAAAAGATGCACAAACTGCAGGTGCCATAGCTGTAGTAATGATAGACAATATTGTAGAAGCCCCTTTTGCAATGGGCGGTTCAGATAATACCATTACCATCCCTGCGGTAATGGTCTCGCAGGCTGATGGCGATAGTTTATTAGCTCATATCGCCGGAGGAGAATCGATCACAATACCTCCTGTGCCACCCATGCTTGATGGAGATTATGATGATGGTGTAATTGCGCATGAATTTACACATGGCATTTCAAATAGGTTAACAGGTGGGCCGGCAAATACAAGCTGTTTGGCAAATGCCGAACAAGGTGGCGAAGGCTGGAGTGATTACATGGCATTGATGGTTACACAAAACTGGGCCACTACTACCTTAGCTGATAGCCTGGTATTACGGCCACTTGGAACGTATGTTCTTGGGGAAGCTACGACTGACGTAGGTTTACGTACCTACCCATATACATTAAATTTTTCTGTTGACCCGCACACTTATGCAGATATGAATGGTAGTGCAAATGGATCTGAAGTTCATTATATCGGTGAAATATGGACAAGCGCGCTGTGGGATATGACGTGGAGAATTATTCAACAGGAAGGAGTTATTGAGCCCAATATTTATAATGCTGCTTCAACAAATGGCGGCAACGTAATTGCATTGAATGATGTAATTACAGGAATGAAACTACAACCTTGCAGTCCGGGTTTTTTAGACGCAAGAGATGCGATCTTAAAAGCAGATTCGCTTTTATATAATAATCGCCACCGATGTGCAATATGGTCTGCTTTCGCAAGGCGTGGCATGGGTTACAGTGCTAAACAAGGTAGCAGTAACAGTACTTCGGATCAAACCGTTGCTTTTGATTTGCCTGCTGCCATAGCAATATCCAAAACGGCCGCTGACTCTTTAAACGCCAATGATACGATAGCATACACTATCAATGCTACTTGCGGATGCTCCATTCCTACAGCGGTAAAGATCATTGATACTTTACCTGCGAACTTGAATTATGTTAACAGTTCTTCGGGCAAGTTAAGCGGAAATATTTTAACCATTAATCCTGTTACTTTTACGCAACCGTCACAAACAGTAAGCTTTACTGTAAATGCAACACCAACAATAACAGGATGCGCAATAAATTATCCGATAAACGATAACAGAGACGGCACTACTGTTGGAGGATTTAGTACTGCAGGAGGATGGGCAGTTTCAGCTGCAAGATCTGCCAGTCCAACACATTCATGGTTTGCAACTGAACCCACGGTACCTTCTGATATAACATTAACATCAACAGCAATTCCTCTTAATGACCAGGCTATATTTAGTTTCAATCATTATTTTAATACAGAAGATACTTATGATGGCGGCGTAATTGAAATATCAACAAATGCTGGCGGTACCTGGCAAGATCTGGGGCCAGAGATCATAAAAGGCTATTACAATACTACAATGGATGCCTCAACAATATTAGCAGGCAAACAGGCTTTCTCTGGCGCGAGCAGCGGTTTTGAACAAACAGTTGTTGATCTGTCATCTTTTATCGGACAAACAATAATGATCCGTTTCCGTTTTGAAACCGACAATGGAAATTCTACTACTGTAGAAGGATGGTATGTTGATGATATAAAATTAACGAGCGGCTGCATTGTAAAAAACACAGCCTCACTCTATACCGGCAGCACGCTTTCAGCAAGTAACAGCGCCTTAACTTTTGTTGAACCACAACCTATAAGTACAACAATAGACAGTTTTAGTGCCACCAAAGTTCCCGGTCTGCAGCAAGCAAAAATTTCATGGACAATAAATAACGAGGTCAATGTTGCGCGGTATGAAATATATCGTAGTGTAAATGGTGTGAATTTTAGCATCGATACCACTGCAAATACAAATAGTACCAATTATACTTTTTTTGATACGAACCCTGCAATTCCTGATACAAATTATTACAGGCTCGAAGTCATCAATAATGATAGCAGTATTAATTATTCAACTATTAAATATGTGATCTTTTCTGATACTACCATGATAAATGCATTTACTGCAAATAAGATTGCAGGCCAACAAAAAGCAACTATTTCGTGGACAATAAACAATGAAACGAATGCAATCGAGTATCAAATTGAACGTAGTATAGATAATTCAACATGGACCATAATAGATACGACCATTAGTTTAGGTCAAACTAATTATAATACTAAGGATAGCTTTCCTGTAATCCCTGGCATTAATTATTATCGCCTTAAAATAATTAATTATGACAGCAGTGTTAATTATTCAAATGTGCAGCTTGTTAGCTTTACTGATACCACTGCGATAAATGTATTTAGCGCAAGCAAGCTTAACAATCAAACCAAGGTTGTATGGACGATCAGTGATTACAGCAATGCCAGCGAATATGAAATAGACCGCAGCACAAATGGCAGTACCTGGACAGTGATAGACACCACTACCGATATCAACAACATTAATTATAACCTGATTGACAGTACTCCTCTAATTCCGGGCACTAATTATTATCGCCTTAAAATTTATAATACGGATAGTAGCGCTAACTATTCAAATATACTTGCCGTCAGCTTCGCCGATACTGCAGCTCCGCGATTAGAATATTCATTAGCGCCAAACCCCGCTAATGATCATGTACAATTTATCGACAAAATAAACGAGCCGGTTTCTATCGAATTGTATGACGGTGCAGGAAAGTTAGCGATGGAAGAATCCACTAATTCAAATACTCCAATTAGCATACGAGCATTAGCAGCAGGTTTATACTATTATAAAGTAAAAACCGCATCCGGTGATTTACATATAGGGAAACTGATAATTAGCAGATAATATCCAATTATTATTAATCAGGTTGTAAATTTATGGTTGAAGAATAGCACGAATAACTTCAACCATAAATTTATTCAACATGAAAATTAATGCCAATCGTCTTCGGCAACATTTTGAGGCAATGAGTGAGATCGGCAAGATCGGTGAGACCGGTACTTGCAGACCCACGATGACCCCCCTGGAAAAACAAGGTTTTGAATTGGCAGCTTCCTGGATGAAAGAGGCTGGTATGAAAACACATATTGATAATTTCGGAAACCTTATTGGCAGACTAGAAGGAAAAAATACAACACTCCCTGTTTTAATGATGGGCTCGCATTTAGATTCACAACCGTATGGCGGCAGGTTTGATGGCGTAGCCGGCGTACTTTGTGCCATTGAAGCAGTAAAAGCTTTGACTGAAAATAATATCATTCCCGAAAGAAGCATTGAAGTAATTTCTTTTGCAGATGAAGAAGGCTGGAGATTTAATAAAGGTCTATTTGGCTCAAGAGGTATTTTAGGAAAACTGGAAAAAGGCGAATTACAAAGAACTGATAAGGATGGCATCACCAGGGAAAAAGCATTACGCGATTTTGGTTGCGATCCGGATAAATTTTCCGAATCTGAATATAAGCCGGGCAGTATTTTTTGTTTTTTAGAATTACATATTGAGCAAGGTCCAATATTAGATAATAGTCACAAACCAATCGGTGTAGTATCGGGTATCTCGGGACCATTATGGCTCACTGTAAAATTAAAAGGAATGGCCGGCCATGCGGGTTCTGTTCCAATGGCCATGAGAAAAGATGCTCTGGTAGGTGCAGCAGAAATTATTATAGCCTTAAATGAAATTGCCAACCAGATCCCCGGCGCTCCTACTGTTGGTACAGTTGGTACCTTAAATGTTTTTCCAGCATCACGAAATATCATTCCGGAAGAAGTTACGTTTACGGTAGATCTTAGAGATATTGACCTGGAAAGGCGCCACAAATATGAAACGCAACTGATGGATAAAATAAGATCCATCACCCAAAAACACCAATTAACCTACGAGATCACTGAAGACACTAACCTTGAACCCCGTTATTGTGCTGATTGGATAAAAGCGATCATTCACAATGAATGTAAAAACCTCGGACTTATTGATACGCCTGAATTAATGAGCGGACCTTTTCATGATGCAATGGCACTTTCTTATGCCTGCGATTATGGGATGATATTTGTTCGGTGCAAAGATGGCATTAGTCATAACCCACTTGAATATGCTTCTTATGATGACCTTGCCTTAGGTGCTGAAGTATTGTATGGTACTGTATTACAAGTATTAAAAAAAGAAAAGGCAGTATAGAAATACCGCCCGATTGATTGTCTCTCTTAACGAAGAAATTTACCTGACGCCACGGATGGACTCGAACCATCGTAAAAAGTTTTGCAGACTTTGACCTAACCACTCGGCCACGCGGCTATGTTATTTTCATGATAAAGATATAGTAAAATTATTAGTCCATCAAAAAGGTAGACTAATTAACTGTTAAATTTATTTAAAGGCTGAATTATAGGTGTTTTTACTCCAAAAATGGAAGAAAAAAAATTCATGGGTTTATTGTAGCTTGCAATACGAAGAATCGATACATAAGTGACAGACAATTATAATATACAATCTACCCTTCAGCATTATTTTGGCTACAATGAGTTCAGGCACAATCAGCAGGAGATCATTGAGAATGTTTTAGCAAAAAACGATACTGTTGTTTTGATGCCAACCGGTGGTGGCAAATCTGTGTGCTTTCAAATTCCTGCTTTATTATTTGATGGCGTTACCATCGTCGTTTCTCCCCTGATCGCTTTAATGAAAGACCAGGTCGATGCGCTAAAGCTAAACGGTATTCCTGCGGCATTTTTAAATTCATCTCAATCTTCTTATGAGCAGACGGCGATCATCAATCAAATAAAAAACAAACAACTCAAATTATTATATGTAGCGCCGGAACGATTGCTCGGACAAAATAATTTTCTTACTTATTTAAAAGATATTAATGTTTCGCTTTTTGCAATTGATGAAGCACATTGTATCAGTCAGTGGGGACATGATTTTAGACCGGAATATTTGGTATTAGGTCAATTAAAAAAACAATTTCCACAGGTACCTATTATTGCATTAACAGCTACCGCAGATGCATTGACTAAAAAAGATATTATCGACAAACTGGAGATCACTGATTTTGCGGTCTTTGAAAATTCTTTTAATCGCCCTAATATCTTCTATTATATCAAACCAAAGAAAAATTATTTCTCGCAGCTAATAGATTATTTAGAAGCACGTAAAGATGATAGTGGTATTATTTATTGTTTAAGCAGGAGCTCTACGGAAAAATTAGCGGAGGATCTTGTTGAAGAAGGTTATTTGGCAGCAGCCTACCATGCAGGATTAGAAAGAAACGTTCGTGAAGAAAGACAAGATAAATTTTTAAAGGACGAGATCAAAATTATTATTGCCACTGTGGCATTTGGTATGGGGATAGATAAAAGTAATGTGCGTTTTGTGGTACATGCTGATCTTCCAAAAAATATTGAAGGTTATTACCAGGAAACGGGGAGAGCTGGCCGCGATGGCTTATTAAGTGAAGCTGTTTTATTTTATAGCGGTGGTGACGTAATTAAGTTAAGGAATTTTGCCAAGGTTGAAGGCAACGCAGAACAAAGTAAAATAATGTTGAAGAAGCTGCAGCAAATGGCACAGCTATGTGAAAGCAGACAATGTAGAAGACAATACCTGTTAAATTACTTTGGCGAATCTGCACCAGATTATTGCGGCAGCTGTGATGTTTGCTTAAGCGACGAAGAAAAAGTAGATGCCACTATTGAAGCGCAAAAATTTTTAAGTGCAGTAAGCAGACTGAATGAAAGATTTGGTATGAACTATGTAGTTGATTTTTTGCGCGGCAGCAGCACTATCAGATCTGAACATCAGCAATTAAAAACATTTGGCATAGGAAAAGATATCAGCAAAGACCAATGGAAACAATACGCACGTGAATTATTGCAGATGAAGGCAGTAAAACAAAGCGACGGTGAATATCCTGTGTTACAACTGACAGAAAAAAGCCGCAAAATTTTAAAAGGAGAAGAACAGGTTAAATTAGTAAAAGCAGTAACTACTAAGGCCGAGCAACCTGCAGCTATGCAAATGCAAAATAGCATTCCGGCATACGACGAATTATTTAGAGAATTAAAATCAGTAACACATGAATTAGCAAATAAAGAAAGGGTCGCCGCTTATATGATTTTTTCTGAAGCTACGCTTCTGGAACTGGCAACCTATTTACCTTTAACAATGACAGACATTTCGAAGATCTCCGGATTTGGCGATGTTAAGCTGGCAAAATACGGTTCACTGTTTTTAGACCATATCATAAATTATTGCAGGAAAAATAATTTATCAACCAAGATCAATCTAAAGTTACCAAAAAATTCACGCAAGACAGTAACAAAAGAAAGAGCAACAGATACGAAAAAACAAAGCTTACAATTATTTTTAAATGATAAGACCGTTAGTGAAATAGCTTTCGAAAGAAAATTATCTCAACAAACAATTGAAACTCATTTAACTTATTATATAGGTACTGGAGAATTGTCAGTTACAAAATTAGTAACACTAGAAAAAGTACAGGTTATTGTTGATGCAATTAAAAATGCAGGCAGTACTGCTCTTTCGCCAATAAAAGAAAAACTCGGAAGCAACTATTCTTTCGGAGAGATCAAAGCAGTAATAAGTTACCTGGAATGGATGAATGAACGATAAAATTAAAATATGTCTTCAGAAAAAATATCATATCTCTCCAAAGAAATAATAAAAAGTTTAATAAAACCAAGGATGGCCGATTCTCATAAGGGAACATACGGGCATGCCTTATTAGTTGCCGGCAATAAAGGGAGAATGGGGGCAGCCGTTTTATCTGCAAGAGCATGTTTAAGAACAGGGACGGGTTTGCTCACTGTTATTATTCCGGAAGAAGAACGTTTTATTTTGCAAACAGCTATTCCTGAAGCAATGTTATTATTCAGAGAATATAAAGTAATGGATCTTGACAAATATTCGGCAATAGGTATTGGACCGGCAATAGGATTGGATACTATATCTTCAGAATTGATGATGGATATCTTACATCAATACAAAAAAAATATTTTGCTGGACGCGGATGCATTGACGATATTATCACAGCACAGGGATCTATGGGATCTCCTTCCAAAAGGGCTAGTCATCACACCGCATGTAAAAGAATTCGACAGGCTATTTGGTGAAAGCGATAACAAAGCAGTAAGAATAAATAAAGCCATCGAATTATCTAAACAATATCCATGGGTGATCGTTTTAAAAGATCACGAAACATTGATCGTAGAAAACGGGGAAGCCTGGATCAGCAACACGGGCAATGCAGGATTAGCAAAAGGTGGCTCGGGAGATATTTTGAGTGGAATGATCACAGCTTTATTAGCACAAAGATATTCATCTTTTACTGCCGCAAAAATTGGTGTTCATTTACATGGAGTAGCTGCAGATATAGCACTAAAAGAACAAAGCGTGGAAAGTTTGTTAGCTTCTGATGTTGTTGAAAAAATTGGTGCAGCTTTTAAGGTAATTGAAAATTAATGATCATTCAACGGCAAGCCTCTTTTCTGAAATTCTTTCCAGTTTAAATATTCGTCACCTTTACGGTGTTCTACCATGTTGATACAATCAGTAACCGGACAGATCAGCTGACACAAATTACAACCAACACATTCTTCCTCTTTGATGGTATATTTATTATAAGGATTGCCATAATCTAAATTAATAGCTTGGTGCGCCGTGTCTTCACAAGCGATAAAGCATAAACCGCAGTGGATACATTTATCCTGGTTGATATTTGCGATATGGTGATAGTTGATATCAAGATCTTCCCAATGTGTTATTTTATCGATCGACCTTCCGATAAAATCTGTTGTGGTTTGATAACCTTTTTCATCCATCCAGTTATTTAACCCTTCACACAGGTCTTCAATAATTCTAAAACCATGTGTCATCACTGCTGTACATACCTGAACATTGGTTGCACCTAATAACATAAATTCTACCGCATCTTTCCAGGTACTAATACCGCCGATGCCGGAGATCGGAACTTTTTTTGTTGTTGGATCCTGCGAAATTGTCGTTAGCATTTTTAATGCGATTGGTTTTACAGCAGGGCCACAATAACCACCATACACAGATTTTCCTGCTACATAAGGATTAGGAACCAATGTATCCAGATCGATACCTGTTATTGATTGAATTGTATTGATCAATGACAACCCATTTGTACCTGCTTCCACACAAGATTTTCCCGTTGGTACAACTGAATGTACATTTGGTGTTAGTTTAGTTATAACAGGAATGGTTGCTTTTTCCATTACCCATTCAACGATCATTCTTGCAATCTCAGGGTCTTGTCCGACTGTTGCGCCCATACCCCGTTCTGTCATTCCATGCGGGCAACCAAAATTTAATTCCAAACCATGCGCGCCGGTATCTTCTACTTTTTTTATTAGTTCGTGCCAGGCAGCTTTATTATTTTCTGTCATCAACGAAACAACCATCGCTCTGTCGGGAAATAATTTAATGACTTCTGCAATCTCTTTTAAGTTAATATCCAATGGACGGTCACTGATCAATTCAATATTATTGAAACCCATTACACGTGTACCATTAAAATCAATAGCCGAATACCTTGAGGAAACATTTTTTACCTGTTCCCCGAGTGTTTTCCATACAACGCCACCCCAGCCAGCTTCCAAAGCACGCAATACATTTATCTTCTTATCCGTTGGCGGAGCACTAGCCAGCCAAAATGGATTAGGAGATTTTATGCCAAGAAAATTTGATGATAAATCTGCCATAGTTAATTTTCTATAAATTTAAGGATACTTGCCGCACCTTCTTTGCCAGCTTGCACTGCATCAACAACTTCTTTACCACCATTCACACAATCACCACCGGCAAAAACACCTTTGATATTTGTTGCTGTTTTATCAATTATTATTTTACCATTTGTGTTTTGGATATTGTTTTCACTGATCATTTGAGTAAATGG
>JABDBG010000017.1:37062-38411 GCA_013288745.1 Bacteroidota bacterium | reverse complement strand
CATATTTACCCTATTTTTGCCGTCAATTTTAATTAATACAAGCATGCAGATCATACAGAATATCCGTGACAAAGGTGCAGCAATAGTAATTGCAGTAATAGCACTAAGTTTAGTTGGTTTTATATTAATGGACGCCAAGCAGGGCAGCAACCGCATGTTTAGTGGTAATGCCTCTTCAATTGGTAAAATTAATGGCGAAACGGTCGACAATACTGATTTTATGAAACGTGTAAAAGACGCCGAAGATCAACAAGAACAACAATACGGTCGTCATATAACCGGAGATCAGATCTACCAATTAAGGCAAAATGTATGGGATCAAATAGTTGCTGAAAAAGTGTTAACAAGCGAATTTGATAAATTGGGCCTTAGTTTTTCTCCAAAAGAATTAGTTACTATATTATATGGTGATGATGCTCCTGCAGCACTAAAACAGGCATTTACCAATAAAACCACCGGTCAATATGATATTGCAAAAGTTCAGGAATGGTGGGCTCAGGCAAAAAAATCTAAAGGAGACCAACGGCAAGAAATTGAAACACAGATTATAGAACCGATTAAATTGAACGCACTATATGTAAAGTATAGTTCTTTGATTGGAGCAAGCGCATATTATCCTACCTGGATGAAACAAAAAGAAGCAGCGGACAACAAAACGTTTTCTTCGATATCTTATGTTAGTATACCATATAGTACGATCGATGATAAAGCAGACACAGTAAGCGATCAGGATATTACAGATTATCTTCAAAAAAATCAGGAAAAATATAAACAAGACGGAGGCCGTACAATATCTTATGTGACTTTTAGCGCTAACCCAAGCGCAACAGATAGCGCACGGGCTTTTCAATCGGTTGCAGATCTAAAATCGGCATTTACAACAGATACAAGTGCACAATTATTTCTTGAAAGGAATATCTCTTCGACAAATTTTACAGATGCTTACACGGTAAAGTCTGGTTTAAACATGGCGCCTAAAGATTCTATAGAAGCTTTGCCGGTTGGTAAAGTATACGGTCCTTATATTGACCGCGATAATTATACGTTGGCAAAAATGCTGGGAACAAAAGAATTACCCGACAGCGTAAAATGCAGACATATATTAATTGCTACCAACGATCCTCAAACACAACAACCAACTTTAGATGACAGTACTGCGCATAAACGTGCAGATAGCGTTGCGGCTGCAATTCAGGGTGGAGCAGATTTTAACGCGATGGTATTAAAATATAGCGACGACCAAGGAAGCAAGAACAAAAAAGGAGAATATGATATTGTACGGCCTCCGTCTTGTTTATATTTTTCCTGATTTTTTTGAAGATAATCTGTAATATCCTGATCGCTTACTG
>JABDBG010000017.1:0-37052 GCA_013288745.1 Bacteroidota bacterium | reverse complement strand
ATTTTACAGCAGACCAATTTAGCGGATTAGCTAAAGAATTTGCGGAAACTATATTTTACGGTAAAACCGGTGATAAGAAAGTTGTTCATACGCAATTTGGCTGGCATTATATTGAAGTATTGGACCAGAAAGATTTTGAACCTGCGTATAAGATTGCTTATATGTCTAAAGAAATTTTAGCTAGCGACGAAACGATCAATGCTGCAAGTGTTGCGGCAACAAAATTATCAAGTGAGGCAAAAGATCAGGCAACATTTGATGCTTACGTATCAAAGAATCACTTAAATCTGGTTAATATAAGCGAACCGGTAAAAGAAAATGCTTACCAATTAGGCAACTTGCAAGATGCAAGACAAATAATTAAATGGGCCTTTGATGCAAAACAAGGCGATGTCAGTGACGCATTCAGTGTTGGAGATAATTTTGTTGTAGCGATCGTAACGAAAATTATACCTGCAGGTTTACCAGATCCGGCAACAGCAAGACCAATGGTGGAAAGCATTATCCGCAATCAAAAAAAATCGGATGAGATAACAAAAAATTAGGAAGTTCACCAACATTAGAATCAGCAGCAGCAGCCTATAATAGAACCGTTCAAACAGCTGGAACAGATTCCAGCTTAACATTTGGTTCTCAGATCATAAATGGCGTTGGCCAGGAGCCTAAAGTAATTGGAGCTGCCTTTAATAAAGCATATCAAACTTCTGTTTCTGCACCAATTTCCGGTATAAATGCGGTTTTTGTGATAAAAATAAACGGTTTTGGTACAAAACCAGATGATACGCCGGAAGTTGTAACACAACATGATGCCGATAAAATGAGAACTTTGTTGCAAGAAAAGTCTTACGGGTGGTTTGATGCGTTGAAGAAAATGGCTACAATAAAAGATGAAAGAAGTAAAATTTATTAGTAATTATTATATTATTCATAGAAGCCGGGCAAATAGCCCGGCTTTTTCTTTGTCATCATTTCCATTTATCGAAAATGGCATATTGTAAAGCCACCGGATTTTAGTTAAATTTGTATAGAAGAAAAGAATAACAAAATGGACGAAACGATCATAAATAAGGTCTCGGAAAGCTTATTGGTAACGCTTGATCTGGAGGAGTTTTATCCGAAAGACGCTATCGCATTGTTTGATATGAAAGACTATTTGTTCATGGGTTTAATATTGAAAGAAAAAGATTTTAGAGAAGCACTAAAAAATCTTGATCTTGAAAAGTATAGAAACAAATCGGTCGCTGTTACTTGTAGTGCGGATGCTGTTATACCTATGTGGGCCTATATGCTGGTTGCAACATATTTACAGCCTGTTGCCCAAGAGCTCTTTTTTGGAAACGAAGAATCATTAAAAAATCAAATGCTATTAAAAAATATTGCAGCATTGCCGGTAAATGATTTTACCGACAAGAGGGTTGTGATAAAAGGTTGCGGAGAATTACCTATTGGTGAAGCGGCTTATCTTGAAGCCACTAAAAAATTAAGACCGGTAGCGAAAAGCATCATGTATGGTGAGCCTTGCAGTACAGTACCAATTTACAAAAAGAAGTAATTTCTTTCTATCTTCACCGGAGATAAAATCACCTATTTTTTTAATGATCAAAGCATTACTACAAGGTCTGGCAATTAGTATGATCTTGCTCTTTTCCGTTGGCCCGGTAATTTTTGCTATCATAAAGCAAAGCATTACCAATGGCCGTGCCGGAGGCTTAAGCTTTGTTGCAGGCGTTTGGGTAAGCGATCTTTTATGGGTGATCTTAGGAAATGCCTTTTCACAACTGGTGAGTGAATTATTAAGTATTCAAAATACCATCAGTTTTGTAGGAAGTCTGTTTTTGATTGGGATGGGCATTTTTTTCTTTTTCTTTAAAAAGCAGAAGCTTCGTTCTGAACAGGAAGCCTCTATAAAAATTACAAGCGGCACGCATGCAAGGTTGGCACTCTCGGGCTTTTTGATCAATACATTAAATCCCGCAGTGATTATTTTTTGGTTAACAGCCGCAACAGCTTCTTTGAATAACACAATAAGAGACAGGATCATTATATTTTCCACCTGTCTTATTTTAAATATGAGCGCAGATGTGTTAAAAGTTTTTTTGGCCGGAAAATTGCGTGATAAACTTACAGACAAGATCATTGTGCTAATTAATAAATTCTCTGGCATATTATTTATGATATTTGGTATCGTGCTCCTGTTCAAAATTTTTTATTCAACTCACCAACATTAACGAGCTGTTTGTAACAAACTGCAAATAGTTACCCTTATTTTGTAGTATGAAAATTTTACAGTTATTAGTTTTTCTTTTTATTTCCGGAAAATCATTTTCCCAATCATCAGATTTTATTTTAGTACAAAAGCATAACCAAACGATCGCATCTTTTTATAAAGGAAATGATATCTCTTTTACAACAACCTCAGGTGCAACGATCGATGCGCAAATAACAGAAATCAGACACGACAGTATTTTTTTAGCACAATATATTATCCAACAGATACCGAGCAATGCCGGTGCAAATATTATTGATACTGTGGGTAGTTACCCCTATCAATTTAATTACAACGAAATAAAAACGATTAATTTCCCGGGAACAAGGCATTTTGATTTTTCTGCCAGCGGTGCCAGTTTATTTGGCGGCGGCTTATTATTAGTAGTTGCGAGTGGTGTTGTTTACCTGGCAGATAAAAAAGACTTTAGCCCGTTACTATTGATTGCCGGTGCCGCATTAGGAATAACCGGATATTTTTTATCAAAAAAAAGTAGCGATGGAATAACGATCGGTAAAAAATATAAACTGGTTTACATCGATGTATCAAGTGAGAAAAACCAGCAATGATTTATATTGCAGTATAATAATCAACTAACAGTTAATACAAAAGATGGGGCAGTTTTTTTTAAAACTTTTTCTTTGGCTTTTTTTCGTTCAACTCACCTATATTTTTTTTTGTAAGTGGATAAATCCTCCCATAACACTTACACAGATAAGTAGCGTTGTTCATGGTTATGGTTTGAAAAGAGATTATGTTGACTTTAATGAAATGAGTCCTAATATTAAGCTGGCGGTTATGGCAAGCGAAGATCAATTATTTCCCACGCATAGCGGATTCAATATTGATGCAATAGAAAAAGCGGTCGCCTATAATAAAAGACATCCCAATAAAACAAGAGGTGCAAGTACGATCAGTCAGCAGGTAGCAAAGAACGTTTTTCTATGGCAGGGAAAAAGTTATATCCGCAAAGGGCTCGAAGTTTATTTTACTTTTATGATAGAACATATCTGGGGTAAAAAAAGAATTTTAGAAATGTATTTAAATGTAGCCGAAATGGGCAAAGGAGTTTTTGGTGTACAAGCTGCAGCAAAAAACGATTTTAATACCAACGCAAAAAGTTTAACAAGGGCACAAGCGGCGATGATAGCGGCCTGTTTGCCTAACCCGAAAGTATATACAGTAAGGCCATTGAGTCGGTATGTTGCCGGCCGTTACGGCGATATCATGGAACAAATGAACGACCTGCAACCTGTTCCTGAAATACAAAAGCTTATAAAATAATAAAAAGCGTTGTAAAGATTTACGACGCTTTTTATTTTCACCTGTTTTAAAATGTTATTCACCGACTTTTTCAGTTTTGTTACCTATTGTCTATTGCCTGTAATAAGAGGGTTTAATAGATTTGTTTAAAATTACGCAAATGGAAAACGAAGAAATAAAGACAGAGACAAAACCTGATATAAAACCCAAATACTTAAAAGACAAAAATAATATCTGGTTTGGATTTTTATTGTTGATCGTCGGAGGATTTTTATTGGCAAAGCAAGCTGGTGTTCCAATTCCTCTTTGGGTTTTAAACTGGCACTTTGCATTGATTATTTTAGGTTTGTTGGTTGGCATAAGACACGGTTTTAGACATGCCATGTGGCTTATTCTTGTATTAGTAGGAAGCTACTTTTTAATAGAAGATTACTATCCTGCTTTGGCTATTCGGCAGTATGCATGGCCATTAGGAATTATTGCAGTAGGCCTTTTTTTTATTTTCCGCCCTAAAAATCACTACAAAAGAATTTGGTGGGAGCAATGGGAAGAGCAATATAAAGATGCAAAAAGCTGGCAGCGAAAAAGGGAAAGAAAAGAGCAATGGAAAAAGTATAAAGAAACATATGCAACCGGTTATTCATCATCAGAAGATTATTTAGATGTTGTTAGTATTTTGGGCGGTATTAAAAAAAATGTTTTATCAAAAAACTTTAAGGGTGGGGAAGCTGTTAGTATTTTAGGTGGCATAGAATTAAATCTAAGTCAGGCAGATATTAATGGAAGGGTTGTACTTGATTTAACACAGGTACTTGGTGGAACAAAACTTATTATTCCACCACATTGGGATCTTAGATCCGAACTAAGTGTTTCAGTATTGGGCAGTATAGATGATAAGCGTTCTTTAGAAAATGTAGTGATTGATTCTACTAAAGTATTAGTGTTAAAAGGAGTATCTGTTTTTGGTGGAATAGATATTCGTAGTTATTAATTTCAAAATCCGATCAATATGAAATGGTACCTGGCAAAAATAGTTTTTAGGATCATTAGTGGTAAAGGTGATCACAAAGCACAATTTGATGAACAGCTTAGATTGATAGAAGCAACAGATAGAGCTGCAGCTTTTGAAAAAGCAAAAACTCTAGGAAAGAACACAGAAGAATCTTATCTTAATCAAGAGAAAGAAATTGTGCATTGGAAGTTTATAAATGTAGAAGAACTATATCATCTTCATGAATTGCAAGATGGAACAGAGATATATTCACGCATACAGGAATATGAAGAATATGAAAACCATATTCATGTTATTAATACAAAAGCGTTGCATATTGACGGAATACAATACATAAAATAATAAATATTTGTCTGGATCACTCTTATCAATCAAAAAATTTTCCAGGATATATATTACCTGGTGGCTTGTATGGGGAATTCTCCAGGCTATGTTATTATATTGGTTAGGTTTTAGCTGGCATATTGCTATAGAAGATAGCGCGATCTCGAACTTGTCCATAGCCGCAGCTTGTTTACTGGTGATACATGTGTTACAATTCTATTTACCGCAACAAGAGCGCTATTCGTATTTGTTAGTGATCAGCGTTTCTTTAAGTCTTGTTTCTTTATTTATTAGTAAATGGCTGTTGGCTTATATAAATGTAAGCAATAGAGAATACACCAGCGAATTAATAAGATCGTTGCCGATAAGATTCGGGATTAATTTTTTATTGATCGCTTGTATATCAATGATCAGTATGTTATGGTATAGTTTTCAGGAACAAAAAGAAAATGAAGTTCGCCGAGCTTCAGCAGAAAAATTAACAAGAGATGCGGAGCTTTTTAAATTAAGACAACAATTACAACCGCATTTTTTATTCAATAGCTTAAATTCCATCAGCGCATTAATTGGTACAAGACCGCAAGAAGCGAGGCATATGATACAACAGTTATCAGATTTTTTGCGTGGAACAATTAAAAAGGAGGAAACACAGCTTGTTTCATTAGAAGAAGAATTGCAACATTTGCAGCTATACCTGGATATTGAAAAAGTAAGATTCGGACATAGGCTCGCAACAAATATTACAAACGAAACGGCGTCAAAACAATATAAAATACCTTCTTTGCTCTTGCAGCCAATTGTAGAAAATGCCATTAAGTTTGGCTTGTATGATACAATTGAGGTCGTATTGATCAATATTGAAATAAAACTATTCAACGATCAATTGGTAATAATTGTGCAAAACCCTTTTGATGTGGCAACGGCTTCGACACAGAAAGGAGCAGGTTTTGGATTGAGCTCTGTGCAAAGAAGATTGTATTTATTATTTGCGAGAAATGATTTGGTTACGACAACAAAACAAGAAAATATCTTTACAACAACTGTTAAAATACCGCAGCTGATATGAAAGCTATTGTAATAGATGATGAGCCTTTAGCAAGATTGATCGTAAAAGAATATTTACAATCTTATGAAACAATTGATATTGTGGCAGAGTGTGGCGATGGTTTCGAAGGATTAAAAGCCATTCAGCTGTATCAACCAGACCTTGTGTTTTTAGATATTCAAATGCCTAAAATAACCGGTTTCGAAATGCTTGAATTGATCGACCAGCCGACAGCAATTATTTTTACTACGGCCTACGATGAATATGCTATTAAAGCTTTTGAAGCCAATGCTATAGATTATTTATTAAAACCATTTAGCAAAGAAAGATTTGATAAAGCGATTCAAAAATTTATAGACCAAAATAGCTCGGCTAAAAAAGACATTCCGGATCAACTTTTACAAATTGCAGCAAATTCCCCTACACAAAACAATAGGGTTGTAGTAAAAAATGGCAATAAAATAAAGATTATCCCTGCGGCAGATATATTATACCTGGAAGCTGCGGACGATTATGTAAAGATCCACACACAAGAAGGAGCTTTTTTAAAGAATAAAACAATGAGTTATTTTGAGGAAACACTTGATCATGCTTTGTTTGTACGCTCTCATCGCTCTTATATCATCAATATCCAAGAGATCACGCGCATTGACCAGAATGAAAAAGATAGCCATATTGCCTTATTGAGATCGGGAACAAAAATTCCTGTCAGCAGGAATGGTTACACAAAATTGAAAATAGTGTTAGGCTTGTAATATCTTTGGGTTGTTAAACAAAAAGATGGATACAGATTTTTTAGTAATTGGTTCGGGTATTGCAGGCTTAACCTATGCTTTAAAAGTAGCACAGAATTTTCCGGAAAAAAGCATCACTATTCTTACCAAAGCACAAAGCGATGAAACAAATACCAAATACGCGCAAGGCGGAATTGCCGGCGTAATGGATTTTGATAAAGACAGCTTTGATAAACATATAGAAGATACTTTGATTGCCGGAGATGGGCTGTGTAACAAAGAAGTGGTAGAGATCGTTGTGAAAGAAGGTGTTGAAAGAATAAAAGAAATTATTAACTGGGGCGCCAAGTTTGATAAAGAGCCCGATGGAGATTTCAAATTAGGAAAAGAAGGCGGTCACAGTGAATTTAGAATACTGCATCATAAAGATGTTACGGGAAAAGAAATGGAGCGCGCTTTATTAGACGCCATTAAAAAGACACCCAACATACACCTTATCAACCATTGCTATGTGCTGGATCTTATCACCCAACATCATTTAGGCTATTTGGTTACCAAATCAACACCAGATATTGAATGCTTTGGTGTGTATGTATTAAATCTCAATAGTAAAAAGATAGAAAAAATCGTTGCAAAAATAACATTGTTAGCAACAGGTGGCAACGGGCAAGTATATCGTACCACAACAAATCCTGCTATTGCTACGGGTGATGGTGTGGCAATGGTATACAGGGCAAAAGGAAGAATTGAAAATATGGAATTCATCCAATTTCATCCAACAGCTTTGTATGAACCGGGTGTACGAGGACAATCATTTTTAATTACAGAAGCCGTTCGTGGAGATGGTGGTGTTTTGCGTAATCATACCGGCGAGGCATTCATGGAAAAATATGATCCAAGGAAAGATCTGGCACCAAGAGATATTGTTGCAAGAGCAATTGATAACGAAATGAAAATTAGCGGTACGGAATTTATGTACCTCGATTGCACGCATTTTACCAAAGAGAAATTCACAGAACATTTCCCTAATATTTATGAAAAATGTTTGAGCTTAGGCATTGATATTACAAAAGATATGATACCCATTGCACCGGCAGCACATTATAGTTGCGGCGGTATTAAAACTGATGAGTGGGCGAGGACATCGATCAATAATTTATATGCTGCAGGTGAATGCGCCTGCACCGGCTTGCACGGAGCCAACCGTTTAGCAAGCAATAGTTTGTTAGAAGCAATGGTATTTGCGCACAGGGCTTATACTGATGCGAGTAAAAAAATTACTATTACAGACTATTCAAACGCAACCTTTGACTGGTCTTCTATTCCTGATTGGAATGCAGCAGGGACTAATGCGCCAAAAGAAATGATCCTTATCACGCAGAGTCTGAAAGAAATGAAATTATTGATGAGCGATTATGTTGGAATTGTGCGAAACAACGAACGTTTACATCGTGCCCATAAAAGACTGGATCTTTTGCACGAAGAAACAGAAGCGCTATACGAAAAAACAGAAGTGTCTCCGCAGCTATGTGAATTAAGAAATATGATAACGGTTGCTTACCTGATAGTAAAATGTGCAGAGTTCAGGCATGAAAGCAGGGGACTGCATTACAACACAGACTTTCTGAATAAAAATAGTAAGCCACATAATATTGTATTATAGTAACATCTCTTTTACAATTGGTTATTATAAAAGGCTTATTTTTATCGACTTAACTTCTAACAAGAACAAATGTTTTATATTCTTTACGGCATATTGTACCTCATTTCTTTGTTGCCATTTTTTATTTTGTATCTTTTTTCTGATGGATTATGTTTTATAATTTATCGGGTCATCCGGTATAGAAAAAGCGTAGTGATGTCTAATTTGGCAATTGCCTTTCCTGAAAAAACAATTGCAGAAAGAAAAAAAATAGCGAAGGGATTTTACAGAAATTTTTGTGATTATATTGTCGAGTCTATCAAATTACTTTCTATGAGCGATAGACAATTTGATAAACGAGTTAAAGGGGATTTTTCTATTGTAGATAGATTGGCAAGAGAAGGAAAAAATGTTCAAATACATGGCGGCCATCAATTCAATTTTGAATACTGTAATTTAGTTACCGCAAGAAATACGCACGAGATTCCTTTTGTTGGTGTGTATATGCCGATCACCAATAAAACTTTCAACCAAATAATTTATAAGGTTCGTGCGCGCTACGGAACCCAACTTATTTCTAAACCGGATTTTAAAAAACATTACCGCGTTTTATTAAAGCAACGGTATGTGATGACCTTAGGTGCTGATCAGAATCCCGGCTTTGTTGCTATACAATATTGGTTAAACTTTTTTGGTAAGCCGGCACCTTTTGTAATGGGCCCCGATAAAGGAGCCGTTGCACACAATTTGGCGGTAGTTTTTTTGCAATCAAAAAAACCTAAACGAGGTTATTATGTATATGAATGTACAGAAGTAGTTAGCAATGCGGCAGAATGTAAAAAAGGCGAATTAACATTACTGTATAGAGATTTTTTGGAAAAGGTAATAAGAGAAGAACCATCGAATTATTTGTGGAGCCACAAAAGATGGAAATATGAATTCAAAGAAGAATTCAGGGATCAATGGATCGATAAATAATTTAAGGCACCGGATCATAGCCATGTCTACCCCAGGGATGACAACTCGAAACACGTTTGATCGTTAACCACAAACCTTTTACCGGACCATGTTTTTTTAAAGCCTCAATGCCATACTCAGAACAAGTTGGGGTGTAACGGCATTTTGGTCCCAGCCATGGAGAAATGATCCATTGGTATAATTTTATCAAAAAGATAAAAGGAAGACTACAAATTTTTAATACCGTTTTCATCCACTATTTTTTGTAACCGTTTGAGACTTGCATTTATTTTTTCTGAAACAAGTGTATGATCAGGAATATTTGTACCCGTGTAAATAAAAAATACCCAACAATCTTTAGTATCTTTTTTTACCAGATCGGTCAATGTGTTTTTTTGTAAACGATAGCCTTCTCTCATCAAACGCTTAATACGATTTCGGTCAACTGCATTTTTAAAATGTTTGGTACCAACACTAAAGCCCGCTTGTAACCGACCGATATTATTTGATGATTGTAGTAAATAAATTATCCTGAAAGGAAATAAAGAAAACGACTTGCCCTCTTTGAACAATTGTTCAATGATCTTGCGGCTTTTTAATTTATCATCTTTGCCGAGTGTATATCGTAAGTTTTTTTCCAATGGAATTATACAAAATTAAAAAAGCTCTCACAAGGAGAGCTAAATATTTTCTGAAGTAGATAAATTCTATTTTTTACCGAAACGTTCGTCAGAAACTGTAAGCTTTACACGTCCTTTTTTACGACGAGATGCTAATACCTTACGGCCATTAGCTGTTTGCATACGTTGGCGAAAACCATGTACATGTTTTCTGCGACGGACGTGAGGTTGGTAGGTTCTTTTTTTGCCTGGCATTTTATTAAGTTTTTTCCTTTTACAAAATTAAATTCTAAAATATTTTTATCGACACTCATCAGGGCACCATCCCTGGTGTTTGTGAAAGGACGGCAAAGGTACAAGAAACTTATTAAATTTTGTGTATAAGTTGTAAGTTTTTTTGCTTTTATAACTCGATATGAGTTGATTTTACTGGCTTTCCAAAGAAAGTAGCCGCATGATTATCGAAATCGGCCGGAAGGTCTGTTGTATAGAAGGCTAATTGTCCGTTTTTACTGCAGTTTTTTTCTATTTCAGGATGGCGGCCCAAATAATCTACTAAGCTGGTTGCAACTATTTCTCCCTGAGAGATGATCGTAACATTTTCAGGTACAAATTGTTTTATCTTATTGATTAATAAGGGATAATGTGTACAAGCCAATAAAATGGTATCTATACCTTTAGCCTGCGCAAGTAGATTTTTTATGTTTGATCCTACAAAAAAATCGGCGCCGGCTGTGGCATATTCGTCATTTTCTACCAAAGAAACCCACATTGGGCAAGCTTCCTGGTGAACTTTCACCTGCGGATAAAATTTATTGATCTCTATTGGATATGAATTTGATTGGACTGTACCATTTGTACCCAAAATACCGATCTCATTTGATTTGGTGAATTGGCCAATAATTTCTGTGGTGGGTCTGATAACGCCTAGCACTCTTTTATCGGCGCCTAATTTTGGGAGGTCATTTTGTTGAATTGTCCGCAGTGCTTTTGCCGAAGCTGTGTTGCAGGCTAATATCACCAACGAGCAGCCTTGTTTAAAAAACCATTCTGCAGATTGTAAAGTATATTCATAAACGGTATCAAAGCTTCTGTTGCCATAAGGCGCGCGCGCATTATCGCCTAAATACAAATAATCGTATTGAGGTAACTGTTTAACGATCTCTTTTAAAACGGTTAACCCTCCGTAGCCACTATCAAAAACACCGATGGGTTGATATTTCATTTGTCAAAATTAAACCAAGATTACTATACAAAGTAATAAAAAACCCATTCCGAAATTTGGAATGGGTTCTAACTATTTCAATGAAGTTATTATTGCTGCATTGGTCCGCCAGCCGGAGCTTTCGGTACATCTTTAATTCCTAATTTCTTTTTTACTAAGGGTAAAATATCATCAGCAGGAGGACTAACTAATAAAGCTTGTTGATCGAAGATAAAACCGTAACCGTTTTCTTTAGCTACATCTTTAATTCCCTGAATTGCTTTTTGGCGGATAGGAACAAGTAAAGCTTGTTGTTTATCGTTGATCATTTGTTGCATTGTTTGGTTCCAGCCCTGTACTTTTTGGTATAAAGCAACAAGATCGTTTCTTCTTAATTCTCTTGCCGCAGGAGATAATTTTGAAGAGTCTCTTACGAAGATGCTATCCTTTTCATTTAATTCAGTAAGGTAATCATTACCCTGCTGCGTTAAAGAAGTTTGATAATCTTGTAAGGCTGTGTTTGCTTTATCGGCTTCTGGCATTGAATTAATAAGGTCTTCTGTATTAATATAACCGATTTTGTTTTGTGCTGAAGCGCCTAAAAAAGTTAAAGCCACCAAGCATACTAATAATAATTTTTTCATTTTGTAGTAATTGTATAGTTTGTATTTAGATTGATATTCTTTTTTGATTCAATAATTATTGTGGTTTTGATACTCCTAAAAATTTCAAAACATCGTCGCTTTTATCCAGCTTAGGGTCAGCAAATATAACAGTAATTCCTTCACTTTTATCCAAAATAAAATCGTAGGATCTGTCTACCGCTAATTTTTGAATAGCTATATAAACCTTATCCTGTATTGGCTTTATAAGCTCCTGTCTTTTCTTGAAAAGATCACCTTCGAATCCGAAATATTTTTTTTGCAAATCTCTTATTTCCTTTTCCCTGTTGAATATTTCATCTTCTCTTTTTTTCTTTAATTCATCCGTAAGCATGATCTCTTCTGCCTGATAATCTTCATTCATTTTATCCAAAATAACCTGCTTTCTTTCAATTTCCTGTTGCCACTCCTGACTGAACTGATCAAGCTTATCTTGCGCAAATTTATACTCGGGCAATTTCGATAAAATATATTTGCTATCAATAACAGCGTACCGTTGAGCTGTTGCACAAAATGAGGCAAGACAAAAACAGCCTATTGTGAGAATAAAATGTAGTGATTTCATATTAAGGTTTTAATATTCAACATCATTATTATTCAGGTTCCTGGCCTAATAAGAAGGTAAATTTAAACGCACCTTTTAATGGTTGGCCCGGTGTAATTCTATCAATTCCCAAACCATAATCAAATCCTAGTAAACCAAATAACGGTAAATAGAAACGAGCTCCCAAACCAACAGAACGACGTAATTCAAACGGATTATAATCTTTAAAATCGTACCAACCATTTGCTGCTTCAAAAAATGCTAAACCAAATATAGTACTACTTGGGTTAAGACTAAAAGGATATCTAACTTCCGCAGTGTACTTATTAAAAATTGTAAAAAATTCGTTTGGTGTAATGTTATCAGGATTTATTTTTGGATCTGACGAATTGTAAACCGGATAACCTCGCTGAGAAATGATATCATATCCAAGGATAGCGAAAGTATTACTTAAGCCGGCATCACCCAATTGAAAACGGTCGAAAGGAGACACGGTTAAATTTTTATTATACCTGCCGATATAGCCAAATTTTGCTGCTATTTTTAAAACAAATTGTTGGTTCTTATCTGCCCCAATAGAATTACCTAATGGAATATAATATTCACCATTGAAACGCCATTTATGAAATTCAGGTAAGGTATATGGATTGCTGGCTGTTCCTGCATCTATACCCATTAAAGAGTAGGGCAATGTAAACTGGCCGCTTACTAAAAAATTTGATCCACCGGTTGGAAATATTGGATTACCCTGAGCGGCACTTCTGGCCAATGCTATTTTTAAACTAACATTAGTGGCAAGGCCGTTGCTTAAACCCCTGAATATGTTAGGGTAGTTCCTGAGTTTATATTGTTGGTAGTTAAGAGAATAAACCAATGAAAAATAATCATCGGGCCATTTAAGCTGTTTACCCAAAGATACACCAACCCCAATCGTTCTGATATAAGATGTATCTGCGCAGGCTAAGCAATAGTTGTTGGTACGGCCATATGTGTTAGCGTACTTAGTACTATATATGCTTGTGGTAAATGAATTGCGTTTTCTACCACCAAGCCATGGTTCTGTAAAGGATAAGTTATAAGAGCGGTATGCTTTACCGTTAGATTGAACCCTTGCGCTTAATTTTTGCCCATCACCCGATGGTAAAGGATCCCAGGTAGAGCCTTTTAAAATATTTTTTACAGAAAAATTATTGAACGTAACACCAAGCGTACCTGTTAAACCGATGCCACCACCAAATCCGGCAGAAAGCTCCAGCTGATCACTCGATTTTTCTTCAACACTCCAGCCAATATCAACAGTACCGTTATCAGCATTGGGAACAATATTGGGTGTGATTTTTTCAGGATTAAAAAAACCTAACTGAGAAAGCTCACGTTGTGTACGGATCACATCAGCACGACTGAATTTTTCTCCTGGTACAGTTCTTAACTCACGGCGGATCACATAATCTTTCGTTTTCTCATTGCCCGTGATATCCACTCTTCCTATTGTTGCCTGAGGACCTTCCTGCATTCTGATCTCAAAATCAATCGTATCATTATAAACAGCAGTTTCAATCGGATCAACATGGAAAAATAAATAACCGTCATCCAGGTATAAACTACCAATATCACCACCTTCAGGCGACAATTGTTTGCCCAAGCGTTTATTTAGTAATTGCTGATTATATACATCTCCTTTTTTAATGCCCAATATTAAGGTTAAGATAGAGTCTGTATATTTTGTATTTCCTCTCCAGGTAATGTTACCAAAGTAATATTTACTTCCTTCCGCTATTTTGACAAAAATATCCCTGTTGCCTTTTTCATTGGTAATATTTGTATCTGCAACAATTTCAACATCTCTGTAACCTTTGCTATTGTAATAATCTATTATTTTGTCTTTGTCTTCGGCATATTTATCCCTGTTAAACTTTGCATTGGCAAAAGTTGGACGAAAATACGGTTCGAGAATTATGCCCGTTTGATTTGGAATTAAGAAGCCATATTCTTGTACATATTCTTTAAAACTAAGTTTTGAGGCTGTATCATGATATGGATTTGGTACTGGAGGAGGAAAAAGCGTAAAGCGTGTAAGCTCTTTTGTACCGCTCATTTGCTTTTTTAATTTTTGGTCCGTAGCATTTTGGTTTCCAACGAAATTTATTGAATTTACCTTCACTTTGTTGCCTTTATCAACAAAAAAGGTCAGTTTCATCGAATTTTTAGCCGATTTAGAAATTTCCTCTTTAACCTTTACGGTTACATTTTGATAGCCTTTTTCGTCGTAATAATTTTTAATAACATCGACGGTATTACGCTTGGCGTTTTCAGTTACAACCTTTTCTTTGGCAAGACCTATTTTCTTCTTAAGATCATCCTTTTCTGTTTTTTTAACGCCGACGATATCATAATCAGATAATCTTGGCCTTTCAGTAATAGCGATCTCTACGGAAAGGTTCGTTCCTGCAAGGTTTGTAAGGTATATTTCTACGTTAGAGATAAGATTTTGTTTCCAAAGCTTATTAATTGCTTTGCTAAACTCATCCGTTCCGGGAATTTGTACTTTATCTCCTATGGCAAGGCCTGAAATAGAAGTAATCAGATTTTGATCAAAAGATTTGGTGCCGGTTACCGTAATAGCTGAAATAGTATAGATTTTGGGAGATTTGGTGTCGTAAATGCCATTTAATTCGGGATTTACGGACACAGGCGTAGAATCAACCAATACAGAAGTGCTAGAATCAACCTTATTTTGGGCAATTACTGACGTGCTACTGAAAAAAACACTTATAATAAGAAAAAGACCCTGGTAAATCCTGTGCATTAATTGTTTTTTACGAACGGCAAATTAACTGCTATTATTGAAAAGTATTTGTTAAATGAGCCTGCAAGGCTAATCTCCTTTGAATTGATTATCTAGTGATTAGCCGTTTTTTGCCCTTTTTTTATCTGATCGCCGGTTTTACCAAAACGTCGCTCTCTATTCTGAAAATCTATTATGGCTTCATACAGATTTTCTTTCCTAAAGTCCGGCCAAAGCGTATTAGTGAAATATAATTCGGAATATGCCAGTTGGTACAGCAAAAAATTGCTGATCCTATATTCTCCACTTGTTCGGATCATTAGTTCCGGATCAGGAAAAGCACTGGTTGTAAGGTATTGTTGTATGGTATTTTGCGAAATATCTTTTGGTTCTAATTTTCCTTCTTTGACAGCTTCAGCAATTTGCTGTACCGTGTTCACAATTTCCCAACGGCTGCTGTAACTTAAAGCCATGATCAGGTTCAGGCCTGTATTTCCACTCGTTTCATCTAAAGCTTCTTTCAGTTCACGCCTTGCATTTTCGGGCAGCATGGTACTGTCACCAATCATATGAAGCCTGATATTGTTTTTATTCAGAACGGGCACCTCTTTACGGATGGTATCTATCAATAACTCCATCAATCCGCTTACTTCATAGGCCGGCCGATCCCAGTTTTCAGTACTAAATGCATACAGCGTAAGGTATTTTACACCTAACTCTGCACAGCCTTCTACAATATCCCGCACACTTTCAACGCCATGTAAATGTCCAAAAAGACGGTCTTCTCCTTTTTCTTTTGCCCATCGCCCGTTACCATCCATTATAATAGCAATGTGATTGGGCAATCGGTCAATATGTATATTTTCCTTTAAACTCATGTCCTTAAAAACTATGAGTCAGGCTCGTAGCCTGACTTTGGGGAGCAAAAATAGCAAAATTTAGTTGGAATAGTTTTTTTAGGCAAAATATAGCAAACGAGTAGCTGTTATTTTACTGAAAATACGTGCAGCCCATCTTTTTTCAATACATACGCCATATTGTTACCGGCTTTTATTTGTATGGCATTTGAAAAAGATAGAGGTAACGGATATTGTAAAAGATTTAATGAACCAAGTTTGTAAGCATACAGGAGCGAATCGCTAAAGCCATACATATTACCCTTTATGACTTCTGTATTTTTCCATTGAAGAAAAGGGATACTATTTTTCAAGCCTCCATAATAATCAAAAATGTAAAAGCCTTTATGCGGATCATACAAATAAATAAACCCATCCTTGTCGATTATTTTTACAGGCGACGGAACAGAGTCAAAGATTATTCTAAGGTCCACTGTTTCGGATAATACATTGCCGTTGATATCGATTTTTTTTACTTTACTATCGCCTTCATCATATAGCCAAATATTATTATCGTAAGAGGTTGTGATAGCGCGGACCTTAAAAATGTTTTGCTGGCGCAGATTGATAGTTGTCAATACGTTTAAAAATCTATCTAAAACAACGATGCTGGCAAAATCTTCATAGTATAACAAGATCCTGAGTGGATTGGTTGCATCAATGGTTGTAAGTGTACCGAATTTTTTAACATCATTAAATATGCCGATAGAATCTCCATCGGCTTTAAATTTTTTTAATTGATCATTGACAGTCACAAGGTATTCGTCGCCAAGGTTGTCAACCGTAAAATATTTATAATCGCCCGGGATCGTTTTGATATAAGTAATGGAAGAATCTGTTTGTGCAATAGCGGAACTGGCTATCATTAAAAAATAAAAAGAGAATACTATTTTTTTCAGATTGTTCATTTGTAATATTTTAGTTCTAGGGTATTACCATCAAACACGGCGTAGCTATTGTAGTTGATCCATTCGCCCAAATTAATATACCGGCTGTTTTCGTTTAATTTAAAATCGATTGGGAGATGGCGATGGCCAAAAATGAAAAAATCAAAATGCTCTTTTTGTAAAACCTCTTTAGAATAAATAAGCAGCCATTCATTCTCTTCTCCTAAAAATACTTCAATATTGCTGTCTTCCCTGCTTCTGCTTTTGTTCGAAAAATAATGCGCGATACCTATTCCTACGGAAGATGGCAGTACACCAAAAAGCCATTGACAAAATTTATTGCGAAATATTTTTTTGATGAATTTGTAACCTCCATCGCCCGGACCCAGTCCATCACCATGACCGATCATGAATTTTTTATTGTTGAATTCGAAAGTTTTAGGTTCAAAGTATACAGGGATATTTAATTCTTTTTGAAAATAATCTTTCATCCACATATCATGATTACCTACAAAAAAATGAACTCGGATCCCGCTATCTGTTAGTTCTGCTAATTTACCCAATATGCGGACATATCCACGCGGCACCACTTTTTTATATTCATACCAAAAATCAAACAGATCGCCTACAATAAAAATTTCTTCAGCATCCTGTTTTATTTCATCCAGGAATTGAATGATTTTTTTTTCTCTAACTAAACTTGCTTCAGCATTGGGTGCGCCAAGGTGAAAGTCGGAAAGGAAATAGATCTTTTTATTATTACTGCTATTCAAAACTTGGTGAATGACTGGTGAAATAATTGTTATTTCAAAAATAACAATTCATTTTTCATTGAGCGTATTAATTATTTGGAGGCGTATCTATTAAAAACAGGTAAACCTCTTTCGGTCCGTGTACACCCGTTACTAAAGTTTTTTCAATATCTGCCGTACGGCTCGGCCCGCTGGCAAATGTTATGAGTGATGGAATATTGCCATTGTATTTTTTATTTACCAATTCAATTGCATCTTTTATATCAAATACCAATTGATTGGTGTAAGCGATGCAAATATGTATTGGTGCATATACACTAACAGTGCGCCCGCTTTGTTCAGCCGCACTTAGTACTATTGTGCCGGTTCTTGCAACTAAACATTCACAACCAGTAATAGCAGCATCCGATGTTGCAAGGTTAATAGTATTGCTGAATTGTTCGTTCCACCTGTCTTCTTTGCAATAAATTTTGGACCATTGTTTATCTGTGATCAGTTGTTGCAATTGTTGTTGCATATCTTTTTCATCAAAACAAAAAGCGAATTTCCCCTGCAATTGTGTAAAGGCCTCTGCAAACGTTACATCCAGCTCATCTTGGGGTGTTTCAAAAATGGCTGTTTTTTCGTCGCTTTCGGGAAAAGGCAAAGGCACCGGTTTAGCCAGTGCCTGCTTTATTCTTTTTAATATATTTTCTTTTGCAGTAGACAAATTAATGAGTTTTAAATTGCCGGCGGATTAATTAATTCTTCCGGTAAAGATTGTGTTGTAGGATCTTCAGCAACTGCATCTTTTGGATCAACCTTAGGATCATCTAACAATTTCTTTTCTTCGAAAGGACGTTTGCCAATTAATGTTTCTACATCGCTTTGGAACAATACTTCTTTCTTCAGTAATTCTTTTGCTAATTTTTCTACATCACCTCTTTTTTCTGTTAGTAAGGCCTTTGTTTTTTCGTAGGCAACTTCAATTAGTTTACGTACTTCCTGATCGATCATTTTACCTGTTTCTTCACTGAAAGGTTTAGTAAAGGTATTGTCTTGCGCAGGATCGTAGAAACTAACATTACCAATTTTATCATTCATGCCATACACAGTGATCATACTGTATGCGATCTTGGTGATCTGCTGAAGATCGTTACTAGCGCCGGTGCTTATTTTTCCGAAGAAAATATCTTCACTTGCTCTACCACCCAATGTCATACAAATCTGATCCATCAATTGATCGGTGTTATATAAATATTGTTCTTTCGGCGTGTATTGTGCATAACCCAATGCAGCTGTACCGCGTGGAACGATCGTTACTTTTAATAACGGGTAAGCATGCTCTAAATACCAACCACAAATAGCGTGGCCGGCTTCATGATAAGCAATGATCTCTTTTTCTTCAGGAGAAATGATCTTGTTCTTTTTTTCCAACCCGCCGATCACACGATCAATAGCATCCTGAAAATCAGACATATCAACCGACTCTTTATTTTTTCTTGCAGCGATCAAGGCGGCTTCGTTACAAACATTCGCAATATCTGCTCCGGCAAAACCCGGTGTTTGTTCAGCCAGCTTATGAATATCTAATGTTTCAGAAATTTTAATTGTTTCTAAATGCACTTTGAATATTGCTTCGCGCCCAACCAGATCCGGACGATCGATTGTAATTTGTCTGTCGAATCTTCCCGGTCTTAATAAAGCTGTATCTAATACATCGGGCCTGTTTGTTGCAGCTAAGATGATGATACCAAGATCAGTTCCGAAACCATCCATTTCAACCAGCAATTGATTCAAAGTATTTTCTCTTTCATCATTGCTCATCATCATGTTCTTACCTCTTGCTCTGCCTATCGCATCGATCTCATCAATGAAAATGATACAAGGAGCTTTTTCTCTTGCCTGTTTAAACAGATCACGAACGCGGCTGGCACCAACACCTACAAACATCTCAACAAAATCACTACCGCTTAAACTGAAGAAAGGCACTTGTGCTTCACCCGCAACAGCTTTTGCCAATAATGTTTTACCTGTACCCGGAGGGCCGATCAATAATGCACCTTTAGGAATTTTACCACCTAAGGCCGTATATTTTTTTGGATTTTTTAAGAAGTCAACAATTTCCATCACTTCAACTTTCGCTTCATCTAAACCAGCCACATCTCCGAAGTTGATATTTACTCTTGTTGTTTTATCAAATAATGTTGCTTTAGATTTTCCGATATTGAAGATGCCGCCCGGTCCACCGCTTCCGCCGCCCGGTCCGCCAACTTTACGCATCATCAACACGAATAATAATCCGATCAATAAAATAGGCAATAAGGTAGAGATCAATTGTCCGAACAATTCTCCTTCATCATCCGGAGAATCCGGCACCTGTGCAACTGTTGGATTGGCTGTATAAAAACCGATCATTTGTTCAGCAAATGTTTTGTCATCTACGATGCTGAAAAACAATTGCGGTTCGGCAGTTTTAAGTGCAGCCTGATAACCGTCTTTACCCAGGATATCTGTGTAGAAAGCCGATTTCTTCTTTAAGCTATCTGTATTTATAAAAATGCGGACGATCTTTTTATTACGGATGGTTTTGATTTTTTCAATATCGCCTTGCTTAACCATTGCAGTGAATTTCACCTGGTTGGTTTCACCTGCATCAATATTAACAGAATTCTGTAAAAAAGTATAACCAACAATAGCGGCGAATACAAGGCCGTATATCCAATAAATATTAAAACGTGGTCTGATATTTTTTGGCTGATTCTCTTCCGGTGGAGTGTTCTCTGGATTTGTTTTTTTAAATCCTTGTGGTTTGTATGCCATAATTCTATGTGCTAATTATTTTTGATTGTTACCGTTTAAGATAACCTGTTTAAGTTAGTCATTATGTTCTAATGAAGAAGCGTCGCTCCACATTTCTTCAAGACGATAAAATTTTCGTGGTTCCGGAAGCATGATATGTACTACAATATTCACGTAGTCGATCAATATCCATTGTTGTGCCTGCCTGCCTTCATGTTTGTAAGCAATCTCTCCGCACTTTTCTTTTACTTCGAATTCGATATAATCTGCAATCGCTTTTAATTGTGTACTGTTCGTTGCTTCGCAGATGATAAAAAAATCAGCAACGGCTTCCGGAATTTTACGAAGATCCAGGCTAACGATCTTCTCTCCTTTTCTTTCCAGAATGGTGCTGACAATTGTTTTAAAAACTTTGCTGCTCCTGGTTAAGCGCGTAATGCTCTTTTTTCGTGTATCCAATACTGTAAGATTGCTCAAGTTCTTGTCTTTTTTCATTTAGTTATTTTGCTGCTGCTACATTGAAAACCTTTTGTTTTTTTAGGTGATAGCCTGTAGCTTGCAAGTACTCAAAAGTACTATTTCTTTATTAATGATTTCTATTATGCCCCCGGCAGATTTTTCTTTTACAATTTTGGATAGTGTGGATAGTACCAACAACTATGCCATGGCAAGGGCTCATGCTGGATTGGCGAGGCATGGCGAAGCTTTTTTTGCGCATGAACAAACCAGAGGAAAGGGCCAGAGAGGCAAACTTTGGCAAACGGGTACGGGAGAAAACATTGCAATCAGCATTGTGATTGACCCGGAGCCATTACAACAGCAACAACAATTTTATTTATCCATTGCAATAGCCTTAGCATGTTTTGATTTTTTTAACAAATATGGCGGCGATGAGACAAAGATCAAATGGCCAAATGACCTGTACTGGCGTGACAGAAAGGCAGGTGGCGTTTTAATTGAGACGGTATTAAGAGGCGCTAATTGGAAGTGGGCAGTGGTGGGCATTGGCATCAATATCAACCAAACAAAATTTAGCGAGGAGTTAAAAAATCCGGTCTCTCTAAAACAAATAACCGGTAAAAATTTCGATGTAGTTGAATTGGCGAAAGAACTTCATTTGCTGGTAATGAAAAGAGTAAGTGAGATCAACGAAAGATCATTTGATATTTTGTTAAAAGAATACAATCTGTTACTGTATAAATTAAATGAGAAAATAACATTGAAACATAACAATGAAATTTTTGAAACAGTCATTAATAGCGTTACAGCAGGCGGACAATTACTTGTTACAGATACTACACAGAAGCAATTTAATTTTGGTGAAGTTGAATTTTTGATCGCATGATTATTTGGCTCAAGTAATATTAAGTTTTACTTTTATTCAATTACTACACAGTACCCAATACATTTTATAATACAAAACAATACTTATGGGATTTTTAAAAGAATTTAAGGAGTTCGCCGTTAAGGGGAATATTATTGAGCTGGCGGTTGCAGTTGTTATTGGTGCTGCCTTTGGCGCCATCGTTGCATCACTAGTAGATGATGTTGTTACGCCATTGCTTTTGGCGCCGGCTTTAAAAGCGGCTCATGCTGCAGACTTACACGAGTTAGCTTGGGGCTCCGTTAAATATGGATTATTTTTGGCTGCTATCATCAAATTTGTACTCGTTGCATTTGTATTGTTCTTTGTAATAAAAGGAATAAATATATTGATGAAGAAAAAGAACGCAGAGCCTCCTGTTCCTGCAGAGCCTTCTTCTACAGATAAATTACTAATTGAAATAAGAGACCTTTTAAAAAAATAAATACCCAACAAATTACGATGAAGAAACTGATCCTATTTTCAGCAATTATTACGGCAGGTTTTGCGGCACAGGCACAAGATCTTACTAAAGATGTTCAAACAACCTTTCAAAAACCTACACATCCCGATGGTGATACAACCCGTAAGAACGGCTGGCTAAAAGGTGCTGTTATCAGTTTAAGTGCAACACAGATAAGTAATAGTGATTGGCTGGCCGCAGGCGGAGATGAATTTTCTTTAACTGCTGCCGCATCACTCAATGCCTTTGCCAGCAAGCGTTGGGATAACAGGATGTCCTGGGATAATAACCTAGATGTTAATTACGGTTTAGTAAATACAAGCACGCTGGGTGTGCGTAAAGTAAACGACCGAATTGATTATGTAACTAAAGTAGGATATGAACCCAAGAGCTGGAAAAATGTCAAGATTTCTCTATTAGGGCAGTTTCGTTCTCAGCTAACCGATGGGTATGATTACGCCTATTTAGGCAGTACCACAAAAAGAAGAAACTCAGGTTTTTTAGCGCCGGCTTATGTTGTATTAGCACCGGGTATAGACTGGACACCAACTCCATGGCTTTCCTTATTCGCCTCTCCTGCTGCAACCAGGTGGACGATCGTAAGCAATGGCCCTTATAGTTATGCGACAGCGAATGGCGAGTTTCCTGATCCGAATCATCCGGGTAGTTATATCAGAGAAACTCCTTTGGCAACATTATATGGCGTAGACACGTTGAAAAAAGTTAAGACAGAATTCGGCGCTTTTGTTACGATCAGCATGAGGAAAGACATTTTCAGGAACGTGAAATATATCGGCAGGGTAGATCTTTATTCTGATTATTTGGGCGTAGCATCGAATGTGAGCATTTTATCTACCAACCAGTTCCTGCTAAAAGTGAATAAATGGCTACAGGTTACCTATGAAATAGACTTTTTGGACGATGATAATATCAAAAACCCCAATAGGCCCACGCACGCCGAGGGTTTGCAGGTTTTATCCACACTGGGCATAGGTTTTGCAGCTAAATTGTAATATCTCTTAACTTATTTATACATTTGTCTCCCGCCGCGGCGGGAGATTTTTTATTTCTAAACTTTTTCAGTGAACGCTCCTACTTATCAAATTAAACTCGACCTGTTTGAAGGCCCTTTCGACCTTTTGCTATTCTTTATTGAAAGAGATGAGCTGGATATTTACAATATTCCTATCACTAAGATCACAAACGATTTTCTTGATTTTATTCATAGCTCTGAAAAACTGAATATCGAATTGAGCAGCGAATTCATTTTATTCATCAGCACTTTAATGCGTATCAAAGCAAAAATGTTATTGCCGCGTAAAGAGATCGATGCTTTAGGAAATGAAATTGATCCAAGACAAGAGTTGATTGATAAGATACTTGAATACAAAAAATTCAAAGAAGCATCCACGCAAATGGCAGAGATGGAAGCTTTGCGCATGATGGTAGTGAAGCGTGGCAACTTACAAAAAGAATTATCACAGATAGGTGAAAACGCAGGCGAAGGAACGGAGATACAGGCCGTTACTTTATTCAAACTAATGAAGGCTTTTGAAAAAGTTGTTCAAAGATTACACGATAAAAATAATAAACCTGTCCACACGGTTGTTCAGTACGAATACACCATGGAAGGCAGCCGTGAGTTTATGTTAGATACTTGCCGATTAGGCAAAACAGTTTCTTTTGAAAAAATATTTGATACCTGCGAGAATCGTATCCACGCTATATTTCTATTCTTAAGTTTATTGGAATTAGTACAAATGAAATTTTTGATGCTATCGATCGGTGAAGGAAGAAACAACTTCATTATCGAATACAATGAAGACCGCGTTGAAGATGCATCTGAGATATTGCCTTATGATGATATGACTTCTTTTTAATTTTATTTCACGCAAAGTCGCCAGGATAGTAAAGCCGCAAACTCAACTTTGCGGCTTTTGCATTTATCCTTGCGACTTTGCGTGAAACTTTTCCTACTTACTTTTTGTATAGCAACTATATTGTCGAAATGGCAGCAATTCCCCCGCTGGCACTTGTTTTGACACCTATCTCATAAATAAAAAAGGAAAATAAAGCATGAAAACAGTAATACAAAAAGCAGCCGAAAGAGGCAGTGCCAACCACGGTTGGTTAAAAGCAAATTATTACTTCAGTTTCTCCGGATACAGTAACCCGGAAAAAGTCCATTTTGGATTATTAAGGGTTTTGAATGATGATCATATTGCAGGTGGCGGTGCATTTCCAACGCACCCGCACGATAATATGGAAATTGTAACCATACCATTAAGCGGCGCGATACACCATAAAGACAGCACAGGTGGCGAAGGCGTTATTAAAACAGGCGATGTACAAATAATGAGTGCAGGCAGTGGTGTTCAACATTCTGAAAGCAATGATTCAAAAACAGAGCCCATCAATTTATTTCAATTATGGGTATATCCAAAAGTTAGAAATATTAAACCACGGTACGATCAACGCACTTTCTCTTTGAAAGACAGGATCAATAAATGGCAGTTTGTTGTAAGTCCGAATGAAGCGGATGGCGGTTTATGGATCAACCAGGACGCACGTTTTGCTTTAACCAAAGTAGAAGCGGGCAAAGAAATTAGTTATACCAACGCCTTCAAAGGCAACGGAGTTTACTTAGTTGTTATTAAGGGGAAAGTAACAGTTAATAATATTGAGTTGGCAACAAGAGATGCCATCGGTATTTCGGAAACAGATACGTTCAGCATTACGGCAAGTGAAGATGCAGAATTGTTAGCCGTGGAAGTACCAATGGATTTCAACGATTAGTTTTGGTTTTTGGTGTTAAATGTAACCACTGGGCATTCGTGCTTAGTGGTTTTTTTATTTAAGCTACCTTTGCACCACATTTATTATTATGACTTTCGACGAATTAAATTTAAACACACCGTTATTAAGCGCTTTGGACGATCTGGGTTACCGCAATCCAACCACCATTCAGCGCAAGGCTTTTCCAGTGATCATGTCGGGTGTTGATGTGTGTGGTATTGCGCAGACAGGCACCGGTAAAACATTTGCCTATTTATTGCCCGTTCTTCGCCAGTGGAAATTCTCGAAAGATAAAGACCCGCAGATATTGATCATTGTACCAACAAGAGAACTAGTTGCACAGGTTGTTGAAGCGGTGAAAGAGTTAGGCAGCTACATGAGTATTGATGTGGTAGGTGTTTACGGTGGCGTAAATATTAAAACACAGGTATCACGTGTTGAAGAAGGCGTTGATGTTTTGGTAGGTACGCCGGGCAGGTTATATGATATCATGCTAACCGGATCTTTAAAATTAAAGACAATTAAAAGAGTAGTGATCGATGAGGTAGATGAAATGCTGAACCTTGGTTTTAGAACGCAGCTGAAAAACATTTTAGACCTGCTGCCACCAAAAAGGCAGAACCTGATGTTCTCTGCAACCATCACTGATGATGTGGAAGCATTGATGGATATATATTTTAATGATCCGGTAAGAATTGAAGCCGCACCAACAGGAACGCCTTTAGAAAATATTATACAGCTCGCTTACGAGGTCCCGAATTTTTATACAAAAGTGAATTTGCTGGAACTCTTATTGACGGAAGATACAGACATGACGAAAGTGCTGGTATTCGCCGCCACAAAAAAACTGGCTGATGAATTATACGAACAGCTCGCAGAAAAATTTCCTGATAAAGTTGGTGTGATACATTCTAACAAAGAACAGAACCATCGTTTCAATACGGTAAAACAATTCCAGGAAGGCAATTACCGTTTTATTATTGCGACAGATATTATTGCACGTGGGTTGGATATTGCAGAAGTAACGCATGTTATTAATTTTGATACACCTGAAGTGCCTGAAAGTTATATCCACAGAATTGGTAGAACGGGCCGGGCTGATAAAAAAGGTATCGCCATTACTTTTATTGCAGATAGAGAAACAGAAAACAAAGAAAGGATCGAGGCATTGATGAATTATACGATCCCTAAAAAAGCATTGCCGCAGAACTTAGTGATATCGGATGTGTTGACAGAAGATGAAAAACCAAAGGTTTTCATGAAGATCATCAAATTGAAAGCACCTGAACAAGCTGGTCCGGCTTTCCACGAAAAATCTGCCAAGAACCAAAAGGTAAATTTTATCGTGAAGAAGAAAGACAGGATGATGAAAAAATACGGCAAGCCAATCACACGCGGACAAAAAAAGAAAAAATAAATTGTTAACGTCACAGCAATTAAAATCTTCGGCTTGAATTTAGTTATAATAAGATAAAAATTAATGATGAACCTAAGGTTACCGCTGACTCTTTTATTATTTTTATTTATTCAATTCGCAAAAGCGGATAACGCAACAGATTCCATTCCTTTTACAAAGATCACTGTTTACACAACGGCCGATAGTTCTGACCTTCGACTAACGCTTACGGATACACTCGGTTTTCATTTCTTCGGTCAACCATTAGAAAGTGAACCCTGCATTTTTGTTGATCCTTCAAAAACATTTCAAACATTTGTGGGTATTGGTGGTGCATTAACGGATGCATCTGCAGAAGTATATTTTAAACTGCCTAAAGCAACAAGGAAAAAATTCATGCAGGATTATTATGATCCACAAAAAGGTATTGGTTATACATTGGGCAGAACAAATATCAGCAGTTGCGATTTCTCTTCGGAAAGTTATAGTTATGTGCAGGATAATGATACCACATTAAAAACATTCACGGTTGCACACGATAAAAAATACCGCATACCATTTATAAAAGATGCCATTGCTGCTGCAGGCGGCCACCTTATATTATTTGCATCGCCCTGGAGCCCGCCGGCCTGGATGAAAGACAATCATGATGTATTGCATGGTGGTAAATTATTGCCTAGCTGTTACCAGGCCTGGGCCAATTATTATGTGCAGTTTGTGAATGCGTATAAAAAAGAAGGCATACCTATCTGGGGACTTACCATACAAAATGAACCGATGGCCATTCAAACCTGGGAGTCTTGCATTTACACGGCAGATGAAGAAAGGAATTTTATAAAATATTTTCTCGGCAAAACATTGTGGAAAGCAGGGATGGACAGCATCCGCCTAATTGCCTGGGATCATAATCGCGACCTGCTATATCAACGCGCCAGCGATGTATTGGATGATACCTGCGCAGCAAAATATGTTTGGGGTATCGGTTACCATTGGTACGAACATTTTAACGGCGGCATGCTCTACGATAATGTAAAGCGCGTAGCAGAAGCTTATCCAAAAACACATTTATTATTTACTGAAGGCTGTGCCGAAAGCTTCGACAGCAGCAAACTCAACAGCTGGAAATTCGGCGAGACCTATGCGCGCTCCATGATAGAAGATTTTAACAGCGGTACCGTTGGGTTTACAGACTGGAATATTTTGTTAGATGAAAAAGGCGGTCCTAACCATGTAGGCAATTATTGTTTTTCACCGGTAATGGCCAATACAAAAACAGGCAAGCTAACCTACCTCAACTCTTATTATTATATCGGGCATTTCTCTAAATTTATCAGGCCAGGTGCAAAAAGAATTATCAGCTCCAGCACGCGCGGGCAATTATTAACAACAGCCTTTATCAATCCCGATGGAAAAATTGCAGTTGTAGTAATGAACCAAAGCGATCTAAAATTTACTTATGATCTGTGGATCGGTGGGCAGGCGAGTTTGATCGTTAGTTTGCCTCATTCTATTGAGACGTTGGTGGTGGAATAGGGATTACAATTTTCTCATTTTTCCTCTCATTGGAATTTCATATCCAAAAGGAAATCTCTCGTCTTTTATCTTTTCAATAATTAGTTCCCAATTGTTTAATAGCATTTTTACAATTTCCCAATGCCTATCTAAACCTTTAGTCGGCTTCAAAAAAAACACGCCTAATTTATATTGCAAGCATAAATCGTATTGTGCGCGAGTTCTATTTATATTTAAATCCTTAGTTAATAAAATGCCTTTTGCTTTTCCTATTGCAGGTATTATTTGCTCATCTTTAGCTCCTTTACCGAATTTTAACTTTGTTGAAAAAACAGCGATATCTCTAAAGTATCCCTTGTTGAGAGAGTTAAGTGCATCTGCTACATATTCCGACAGGTTTTCATCTAAATAGATTTCTATCATGCAGCTTTTTGTTTGTGAAAAGCTATTGCGTCGTCAATTTGCTTTGATGTTAAATCGTAGAGAATACCGATAATTTCCTGTTTTTCTCCACTCTGATACATGGAGTAAATAGTTTCAGCTAATATATTTGTCCCGTTGATTGTAGGTTGTCCAAATTGATGAGAAGGATCAACAACAACAGATTTTTCTTTTCCTAAAGGATAGAACCTTTCTGCAATTTTATCGTTTGAAAATTCAATTTTCTTGCAAAAACTTTCAATTAAAACTTTAAACCCAATTTGTTGAGTTTTGTTAGCATTTACAGAAGCCTCTTCGGATAAAGAGTAAAATATATCTTTTTTATTTGCTAAAATTTCAACGCTTGCAAAAGGATATTGAGTTTTTAGTTGACTTGAAATTCTAGCATGGGCATCGAATATTTTTTTTACACCTATATTCATTTCCCTTAACTGATAAAAAACAAAAAATTCTATAAGGGTTTTAAAATCTGTGACTTTACTTTGACCTTCGCCAGTAGAATATTTTTTGCCTTTTTTGTCTAAGAATTCAGTGTTCCAATATTCATTCATCCATCTTCTTACTTTTGGTTGCGATAAACCTAAAATAAGAGCCAAATCGGGCATAGTATATATACCATTTCCTAGGGGCGTATGTTTTTTTACAGATGTCATTCTATACAAAACTACTAAAAATACTAGTAATATTAGCAACAAGCATTCTTATTAGTAATTAAAGAATTATTAAATATAGTAGTTAGACTAAGTTAGATGCAATATTTTTGAGGAATTCTAACTAAACTCTTGATAATAAACCGACTATGACAAACGACTATCGTGATAATTATTACGGAAGCATTTTAGACCCTTTGCATGGGGATATTAAACTTTCTGAAATTGAAAAATGGTGTATTTCACACCCACTTTTTTCAAGATTAAAAAAAATTAAACAAAACACTTTTTTGTATTATGTTTTTCCATCGGCAAACCACACAAGGTTTGAGCATTCTATCGGTGTTATGCATTTAGCGGGCAAAATTTTCGATTCGTGTAAAGAAAATTATGCTACAGGCCAGAAGAAAAATGAAAAACATATAATTACAGACAAATCGGTTTTTTTTAATTTGAATCAATTAGGAGATAGAGAAGAAATCTACTTTCAAGAACTGAGATTGGCAGCTCTTTTGCATGATTTAGGTCATGGTCCATTATCACATTTATTCGATGAATTTGCAATTTCCAAGAATGATTTTTTAAAAATGATTGAAAAAGATAAACGTTTAAAAAATTATAAAATTGGATTTGAAGAATTAATCGTCGAAAATAAAAACAAGGTTGAACATGAAATAATTTCTTGTGCTTTCATATTTATTCTTATCGATGAACTTAAGCGAGAATCTATTCACAATCCAAATAAATTTTCTGATTCTGCAAAGAGAATAGTTGATGGGATTAGTTCGGAAAGAATTGTAAAATTAGTTGAGCCAAATTTTCCATCTCTTCCTGATTTTTTAGATAATAAAGGAAATGTTTATACCACATTCTTTTCTAGAATTATTACAGCTTTTCCCATAGACGCAGATAGAATGGATTATTTATGGAGGGATAGTTATTTTTCGGGAGTAACTTACGGAATCTATGATAGCAGTAGAATTTTCTCTTCATTCCTAGTTACTGTTAGAAGGAAACAAGTTTACTTATGTTATAAACAAAGTGGATTAGATTCTATGTTGCGTTTTATACAGTCAAGATCTCATTTGTACAATCAAGTTTATTTTCATAAAACAAACAGAGCAGCTAATACAATGCTGACATATGCTACTCAAAAAAACAGGTTAACAAAGAAAAAATTAATAAATAAACATAGTATTAATAGTCTGATCGATTTTTATGTTTTGAATAGCGATGAATATTTTTTAAATAATGTAAAGAATAAAATATCAACTGAAAAATATGAAAAGGAAGTGTCTTTGGAATTAATTTCTAGAAAATTATTTAAAAGAATATTTGAACATAAAATTGTACTTACAGAAAAAACTTTTTCTCTTGATGTTAAAATAAAAAACCTTCAGGATAAGATTGATAAAAAATTATTGTCTTTAAAAAAATATGGTATATATGCAGTGTCTGACAAATATGAAAATAAGACATTTAAGGATTCCGAAAAAAAACCGATATTAATTGCTGTTAAAAACGGGAAGAGTTATGAATTTAATAGCAAATGGAAAAATATTGGAAAAGAGTTCGAATTAGCTAACCTAAACGTAATTATGATTAGAATTTATTTACGAAGAACTTTTTTAAATTCGATCGAATTCGAAAAGTTTAAATTGAAAATCCTTCAAGCAGTCAATGTTGAAATTAGCGCACTTGAGAAATTAATTGAAAAGAAAATTTGATGACCCTTTATCTAAATTTTATTGTGAATAAATATTTAAATATACAATGATCTCATATTTCGGAGCAACGCTTCCACAGCTTTCCATTCATAAAGTAGGTAGTAAAGTATTAGATGAGCCGGTTACTTTATCTGAACATTCTTTACAAATTGGGGATGATATTTTAAATGACCTGTTGATGCAATACTTTTTGCTGCCTTTTGAAAAAGTAAATGAAGTCTATCGTTTCTTTCATCCGAATGATGACCTGAATTTGAACGAGGTTTTTCATTTTGCTGAAATGATATTTGCCGATCCTACAAGCTTTCATAAAAACTCACAACAGATCGCGAAGCATTTGTATGATATCTCTACGCATCCAAAAATAAAGTCGGGCGAATTATACATCGGCTATTTTGAGAACCTGCAGATTGAAGGTGAGCTTTGGCCCGCGATCGGCATTTTTAAATCGGAAACCAAAGAACCTTATTTAACAGTTGAGCAGGAACAAAAGCAATTTCAATTACACTACCAGCAGGAAGCCATCAACATAAAAAAATTAGACAAGGGCTGCCTGATCTTTAATACAGAAAAAGAACAGGGCTATAAAGTCGCGATCATTGATCAGACAAACCGTTCGGAAGCTGTTTACTGGATCGATGAATTTTTACAGCTGAAGATCAGGAATGATAATTATACACAAACGCAAAATGTGTTGAGCGCTTACAAAACATTTGTCACTACAGAAATGGATGAGTCTTTTGATATTTCAAAAGCTGATAAGATCGATCTGTTGAACCGTTCTATCAAATACTTTAAAGAGAAAGACCATTTTGATATGGATGAATTCTCTACTGAAGTAATTTCTAATCCTGAAGGAATAGAAAAATTTAAAAACTTTACAAAGAATTATGAAACGGAGTTTGATGCGCCCATCAATGATTCATTTTCTATTTCTGATGCTGCGGTTAAAAAACAAGCGCGCGTTTTTAAAAGCGTGTTGAAGTTGGACAGGAATTTTCATATCTACATTCATGGCAATAAGGAACTCATTGAAAAGGGTTTTGATGCGGAGAAGAATATGAGTTTTTATAAGGTTTACTTCAGTAACGAGCAGTAGGTTTTGTTTTGCCGGGAAGACGGGAAGTCGTTTTAATTCCCGTCTTTCCGACTTCCCGGCAAAAATCTTTTCGCACCATAACAAGTGTAAGAACTATCTTACGGGCAATGGAAAACCAATTCGACCTTTTAATAGATTCTTACCTTGAAAATAATATTGGCATTGACGCTGATTTTTTGACTGATGCTTTATCGCAGGGATTGCAACAAAATATTCTTCAACTGCAGCATGATAACTTAATGGTGGCTGCAGGCATTGGCAATAACGATATTAAAGATGCTAATCAAAAAATGCGCAGCGATACCATTTACTGGATGGACAAAAGCCACGACAATATTTTTGAACAGGAATTTTTGCACCATGTAGATAATTTTGTTGACCGGTTGAACAGTACTTGTTATGCGGGTATCAACAGCTACGAATTTCATTATGCTGTTTATGAAGAAGGAAGTTTTTATAAGCGCCACAAGGATCAATTCAAAACAGATAGTGACCGGAAATTTTCTTTGATCAATTATTTAAATAATGACTGGCTGGAAACCGATGGCGGACAATTATTAGTTTATCAAAACGAAGTAGCACAAAAAATACAACCCAACTCTCAAAAAGCGGTCTTTTTTAAAAGCGATGAAATGGAACACGAGGTAACAAAAGCCAACCGTACAAGGATGAGTATCACCGGCTGGTTAAAGCGTGTGTGATCCCTTGGGTAAAAAAGTACCCGCTCTGCTATTTTTCTATTAATATATATTGAATTTTTTATCTGTTTTCAATAAGGCATAATTATTGTCTTCATCTAAACATGAAAAAGATAAAAATATTATTGGCACTGTTTGCAATATTTGTTGCAGTCGCGCCAAGCTATGCACAGGTAAGCGTTGAAGTAACAGCTACCATTGCACCACCACCTTTAGTCGTTTACTCACAGCCACCTTGCCCTGAAGATGGGTATATCTGGACACCCGGCTACTGGGCCTACGATGATGCAGATGGATACTATTGGGTTCCCGGCGTTTGGGTAGCACCACCTGAACCTGATTATTATTGGACACCATGTTATTGGGGTTACAATAATGGGATCTATGGTTTTTATCCGGGCTATTGGGGGCCAACGGTCGGCTTTTATGGAGGAGTTAATTATGGATACGGCTACGGTGGTTATGGTTATGGCGGCGGCAGATGGGATCATGGACATTTCCGTTACAACACAGCAATTACGAATGTTAACAGATCAGCAGTACATAATGTTTATGTAGACAGATCAGTTGCAAGCAGCAGAGGCGGTAATGCCCGCGCAAGCTTTAATGGTCCGGGTGGAGTTACGAGACAACCAAGGCCTGAAGAACGTGCAGCGATGAACCAACCACATGCAAACTTTACGCATGAACAGGAATCACATCAGCAATCAGCAAGACAAAATAGAAATCAGTTAGCTTCTGTCAATCACGGAAGGCCTGCTGTAGCAAGTATGAATAAAGTTGGCGGACACGCATTTAATAGCCAGGGACACTCTGCAACGATACAAAGTCATCCTGGTGCAGGTGGACAACCACGCGGCGCAATAAACCATGCGGCACCTCAACAACATATGGAATCGCATCCGCAAGGAATGCGCACGGCGCCACAACAACATGTGCAATCGCGCCCGCAAGAACAAATGCATGCGGCACCGCAACAGCATATGATGCAATCACATTCACAACCGGCGATGCATGAACAATCGCATCCGCAACCAGCGATGCGTGAACAACCACATTCACAGCCAATGATGCAGTCGCATCCGGCACCGGAACAACATGCGATGCCTCAGCAACAGCATATGCAAGCAGCTCCGGCTGAATCTCATGCTGCTCCAATGGGCGGCGGCGGAGGTGAACATATGGGTGGAGGAGAACGCGGCGGCGGTGGAGGACGCAGATAAAAATTGGTGCGGGGATTATATATACATTAAAAGCTTAGCGATTCATTTCACTAAGCTTTTTTTGTGTCTTGTATTTTAGAAATCACTCTGTATCCCGATAAATGAAAAAAAATACTGCCTTTCCTGGTTGGATGGCGTGATCACTTGTGTTCCAACAGAGCCAATGAACGTAAATGTTTTATTGAATGTATACCGGCATCCATAATTCATAAAGCCAACAGTTGCTATTGTTGGATGAACGCTTTTTTGCCAAAAGAATTCTCCCATCAGTTCTAATCTTTTTGTGGGGTGGTAACTCAATAAATTTCCATTAAGTAAACTGCTGGAATCTTTCTCAACAAATAAATAACCTAGCTCTTCGCCAATAGTAAATTTGCCAATTGTTTTTGACAGTAACAGCGGCACCAGAAAACCTTTTTGTGTTCCGGTGATCGTGAATTGCGGATAAGTTGATACAGAAAGAAAATATTTTTCTTCATGAACCAAATGGCACTTAACACCAAATAAAGGATCAACAAATTTTCCGTTAGAATGTTTTTGTTCATCGTACGTGATCAGGTATGGCGCTTCTATTTTTAATTGTAGATCATTATTGATACCATAATTCGCATCAACATAAGGTACAGCCAATTGAACTTCTTTTGTTACTTGTGAATTGATGGAAGTATTTATTTCGAACTGATTTTTATCAAGCGTTGCGGGGTCATCTGTAAGCATTGGCGGCCCACCGCCTTGTGCATAGGAGTTGCTGAATGAAAAAATGCAAATGATCAGTAAATAAAATTTGATTGTATCTCGTTTCATAGAGCGAAGATCTATTGAGAAACTTTTACACCGGCCATTTCTCTTAATGCCTGTGCAATATGATTGGCGTCAATACCAATTTCGTTGTATAATTCTTTCGGAGTGCCATGTTCAACAAGTCTATCCGGTATGCCCATTATTTTTATGTCCGCTTTGTATTTGTGCTCGTTCATAAATTCTAATACAGCGCTGCCAAAGCCGCCAACGACTGTACCATCTTCGATTGTAATTACTTTATTGAATTTGCTGAATACCTCATGCAATAACTTTTCGTCGATCGGTTTTACAAAACGCATATCGTATAATGCAGGATTAATGCCTTCTGCTTTTACATCACGTATGGCGGCTGCGGCAAAATTTCCGGGATGCCCGAAAGATAAAATAGCAGTGCCTTCACCGTCTTTTATTTTTCTGCCCGTACCAATTTTTATTTCTTGCATTGGTGTTCTCCACTCCGGCATAACGCCTTCTCCACGCGGATAGCGGATCACAAAAGGATTTTGTGTTGATTCTAATTGCGCGGTGTACATCAGGTTGCGCAATTCAGATTCATTCATCGGTGCACTCACGATCATGTTTGGTATACAACGCATGTAAGCAATATCATATGCGCCATGGTGTGTCGGGCCATCTTCACCAACCAGACCAGCTCTGTCCAAACAAAAAACGACCGGTAAATTTTGTATCGCTACATCATGCACCACCATATCATATGCCCTTTGCATAAAAGAAGAATAGATATTGCAGAACACCCGCATGCCCTGCGTAGCCATACCTGCGCTTAGTGTAACAGCATGCTGTTCGCAGATGCCTACATCAAAAGCACGGTCGGGCATTTTCTCCATCATATATTTTAAGGAAGAACCGCTCGGCATTGCCGGCGTGATGCCGAATATTTTATCATTCTTCTCTGCCAGTTCAATAATGGTATGTCCGAAAACATCCTGGTATTTTGGCGGTTGTGGAAGATCGAATTTCTTTTTAAATATTTCTCCTGTTACTTTATCGAACAAACCCGGTGCGTGCCATTTGGTTTGATCCTTCTCTGCGAGTTCATATCCTTTTCCTTTTACAGTTTTGATGTGTAAAATTTTTGGTCCCGGAATATCTTTCAGATCTTTTAAAGTATCAACGAGTTTGGTAATATTATGTCCGTCGATCGGACCGAAATAACGCAATTGTAAAGATTCAAAAAGATTACTGCTTTTACTTACTACCCCTTTTAAGCCCGCCTCAATTTTTGAGGCAAGATCCCTCGAGAAATTTTTACCCGGTAATTTGCCCAGGGCTTTCCAAAAATCATCTCTTAATTTATTATAGGTTTGAGAAGTAGTGATGTCTGTTAAGTATTCTTTCAATGCACCAACGCTGGGGTCGATGCCCATGTCGTTATCATTTAAGATGATAAGTACATTGCTTTTTTCGATACCAGCATGGTTCAATGCCTCAAATGCTAATCCGGCTGTCATGGCGCCATCGCCGATTACGGCAATATGTTGCCTGTCGGTTTCACCCTTATAATGAGAAGCCATTGCCATTCCCAGTGCTGCAGAAATAGAAGTAGAAGAATGGCCCACACCAAAAGTATCGTATTCACTTTCACTTCGTTTTGGGAAACCGCTTAGCCCGCCGTATTTTCTGTTGGTGTAAAAATTATCTCTGCGGCCGGTTAAAATTTTATGTCCGTATGCCTGATGGCCCACATCCCAAACTAACTGATCATATGGCGTATTGAAAACATAATGTAACGCAACGCTTAATTCAACAACGCCTAAGCTGGCAGCAAAATGGCCACCATAAATACTCACTACATCAACAATGTATTGGCGCAACTCATCAGACACTTGCTGTAACTGCTCGCGGGACAATTTTTTAAGATCATCCGGGTTATTGATTTTAGCTAATAAAGTGCCTGCTTTGATTTCCATTGTGATTGGTAAAGGTACAAAGAATCGCGAATTTTTGCACGCAAAGTCGCAAAGGCAAAAAAGGCGCAAATTCTATACTTGTCGCCTTAATTTACTTATTTTGCTTTGCGTGAAATTGTATTTAGTGCTCTTTAAAATGATAATACGCGTTTACCAATATGGCTTTACCATTTTCATTCAAACGGATATAATCTGAAACTAGTTGTCCCGTTTCTCTTTTGTACGTGATGATCACACTATCTTTTTCGGGAACAAGCTCGATGAATTCGAAATGCAAATTGGGCGCTTCTTCAAAACCTTTTAGAAAATGTTGTTTGAGTTTTTCTTTACCCGTTAATTTTCCGTCGGTAATCTTCCATCTTTTGTTAACTGTAGGAGAATGAAATTCGATCTCATCGGCATAGTGATCCATTATTCGGTTGATATCCCGTTTGTTCCATGCATCGATCCAATCAGCAGCTAAAACTTTGTAATTAATATTGCTCATGCTTAGAGGGTAACAAAATTTATTCCTGTTTAATAAGAGGCAGCAGAGGAAATAGTATAAAAAATTTCCATAGTGTTAGGTTTGGCTACTT